>CATPBN010000100.1 GCA_955652635.1 uncultured Gemmatimonadaceae bacterium | reverse complement strand
GAGCAGATGCCAGTGGGCTCCGAGTGCTTCGACGCGCGCGGACATCTCCAGGGGAATCGAGACGTGGCGCGTGATGCCCACCAACAGTGCATGGTTGATGGTCTCCCGAGCCATGAACTCGGCGAACGTCTCACCTCCGCAGTAGCGCGCTTTGGTTATCACGATATATGGGCTAGCGGACCATGTCGACGTGCATGATTCCATCCTCTTCGTAGGGTGCGGACACCGTCGTGAAGCCGAAACTCGCGTAGAACGCCTCGAGTCGCCGCTGAGCCGCGAGCTTTATCTTCTCCCCGGGCGCAAGCGTGTCCAGCCGCCACAGGGCTTCAGCCATCAGTCGCCTTCCGACGCCCGTCCTTCGCACTTCCTGAGCTGTCGCGACACGTCCAATCGATCCTTCGGTATAGCGCACCCCGGGCTCAAACACTCGCGCGTACGCCACGAGCGACCGCTCGGCGGCTCCCTCGTTCCAGCCCAGCAGATGCCAGGCGCGTGGGTCGCGGCCGTCGGCGTCGGGGTAGGGACAATTCTGCTCGACGACGAAGACCGCTTCGCGCAGGCGTACCACGGCGTAGAGATCGTGCGGCCCGAGCTCGCTGAATCGCGACCACTGCCAGAAGATGTCGGCCGGATCAGTCGTAGCTTCGCCAGCGGTCGCCGCAGCGTGCGCGCTTGTCTTGCTCACTTCCCGTCCATATTCTGAGCCCTTGAAACCGTCCACATCAGGATAACATAACATGCCGATATTCGCGTTTTGCTCACTTGTCGCTTCCGCGATGCTTGGAGTGATCGCCCCTTCACTCGCCGCGCAGCAGGCCAACGATCGCGGAGCGATTCCGGATGTTACGATGGGGCTGATCCGCGATCCCCAGCTGGCGGCGACGATTGCTGAAATCTCGGCCGCTCGCATTCGCGAGACAGATTCCGTGCTCGTGTCGTTCGGGACGCGCCACACTATGAGCGACACCACCAGCAACACTCGCGGGATCGGCGCAGCCAGGCGATATCTGTTCGCCAAGCTTGGCGGCTACGGCAAGGCCTGCGGTGGATGCCTTCGCGTCGAGTACGATCCCGCGCTGCTCGAAATGCGTGGCCATCCGGATCATCCGATGGTCAACGTCGTCAACGTCCTCGCCTGGCTGCCGGGTCGCGACACCACCCGTGTGCTGGTGATGGGCGGCCATTACGACTCGTGCGTGTGCGGGCGCACGGATCTCGGTGCGCTGGCACGATTCGAGGCTACCCAGGATGCGCCGGGTGCCGACGACGATGGCTCCGGCACGTCCGCGGTTGTCGAGCTCGCCCGCGTGTTCTCGCGGCACTTTCCCCGGGGGCTCGCGACGTCGGTAATCTTTGTCGCCTACTCTGGCGAGGAAGAGGGCCTGTACGGCTCGACCCATCTCGCTCAAAGGCTTCACGCCGCCGGTTACAAGGTCGTGTCCGCGTTTACGGATGACATCGCCGGCAATGTCGTCGCCGATGATGGGACTGTCGATTCGACGAGCGTCCGGATTTTCGGCGCCGATCCCGACAACGGCCCGAGCCGGGAGCTCGCGCGGTACGCCTGGGCGACGGGAACGATCTACAATCCGGGATTTCGGATTCTTCCGGTGTTCCGCCTCGATCGCATTTCGCGCGGCGGCGACCACAGTCCGTACGTGAGTCTTGGAGATCCTGGCCTCCGTTTCACGGAACGACTCGAGAACTACAAGCGCCAGCACCTGCCGACGGACGACTTCGCCCACGTGAACTTTGGCTACGTCGCTAATGTCGCCAGGCTGAACGCATCCGTCGTCGGATCACTGGCGAGCGCTCCAGCGGCTCCGGTGGCCGTGGCGCGACGCGATCAGGCGTCGGGCGGGCAGAAATGGATGGTGAGCTGGCACGAGATTCCGGGCGCTGCTCGCTACGAAGTTCTGTTCAGGCGCACAACCGCTCCAACCTACGAGAAGATCTATGAGGCAGGCGCCGCCACCTCCTTTCTCCTGCCAGACCAGCTGGACGACGGCTGGGCGGCGGTCCGGGCTGTCGGCTCCAATGGGCATCGCTCTCTGACGGGCGCCGTGCCACCATCGTGCCCTGTTCTCACCACCCACGCCGATTCGGTCGCCGCGGGAGATATCATCAGGAACTGCATTCGGGCACCGGGGCGCTGAAGGTCAGGAGAAACAAGGGTTGTCCCGGCGCATCACAGTCGTCTTACTTAAAGAACCGCAGGCCGGCGCGCTGGCCCGGTGCCTCGTGGACCTCGTACCCTCTCCCCGGCTCATGAAGTCTTTCTCCTCAGTTGCCCTTTTTTGCCTGATCGCGGGCGTTTCCTGCGCGCCGCCCCCACCTACTGCTCGTATCGCCGCGCCGCCTACACCCATCAAGTACGTCGGCCCCCAGATGGGCTTGAACAACTCGGGACTCGACACTGCGCTGCCGGCCAAGCTGGACAAGATCGTGAAGACTGCGATCGAGGAAGCGGTGGCGCCAGGAGTCGCGATCGCCGTCGGCCGCAATGGACACATCGCCTACATGAAGGGTTACGGCTACATCGATTGGAATCAGCCTGGCTCGCCAGCCGTCGACACCAACACACTCTATGATCTGGCGTCGCTCACCAAGGTGATTGCGACGACCACGGTGGCGATGATTCTCGAAGAAGGGGGGCAGCTCGACCTCAATCGAACCGTCGCCTCGTATCTGCCGGAATTCAACTCGCCAGAGAAGGCGCAGATCACGGTCAAGCAGATCCTTACCCACAGCGGCGGCCTCGAGGCAGGCGCGAACATTTATGCAACCGCGCGCGGGCGCGAACAATACCTGAACCAGATCAACGCCCGCCCGCTCGAGTACGCGCCGGGCACGAACATGATCTACAGTGACTGGGACATGATTCTTCTCCAGCTGGTGATGGAGAGAATTACGGGGAAGACGCTCGACGTGCTCGCGAACGAAAAGATCTTCAAACCCCTCGGCATGACCGATACACAGTTCCAGCCACCTCTCTCTCTTCGCCCACGTATCGCGCCCACGCAGGTCGACGACGCGCGCGGAGGCTTGTTGTGGGGAACTGTCCACGACGAGAACGCCTGGGCTATGGGCGGCGTAGCTGGACACGCCGGACTCTTCTCGACGGCGCGGGACCTCGCGCTCTTCTCGATGATGATCCTTAACGGGGGCGAAGGAGTAAACGGAATCCGCATCGTGAAGCCTCCCGCCATCGCCCGCTGGACGGCGCGTCAGGGCAAGGAATCGTCACGCACGCTCGGATGGGACTCGCCTGAAGGCGGCTCGAGCGCGGGCCAGTTTTTCTCTCCGTGGAGCTTTGGTCACACCGGCTTTACCGGCACATCCATCTGGATAGATCCGGAGAAGGATCTCTTCGTCGTCGTTCTCACGAACCGCGTGAACCCCACGCGCAACAACACCCGCCACGTACAGCTTCGTCGCGATGTCGCGGATGCCGTTCAGCAGGCCGTGCTCGGCGCGCGCATAGTGAACTGGGAGAACCGCTAAACGCGGATGCTTCGGAAGGAGTCGGATCCTCTGGATGGCGGCCTGAGGCACGGATAATCCGAATTCCGCTTATTTTATAGTCAGCTTATTCCTCACACTGACTGAATGCCAGCCTCCAAGGAACGAGTTCCCGTAGTTATCGTCGAGTACGATGAGATCGCCCGCACGATCGCCAGACGCATTGCCGAGATCATCAAGGAGCGGCGGCGAGAAGGGAGGCACGCCGTGCTTGGACTGGCCACCGGCAGCACTCCCATCGGGATCTATCGCGAGCTGATCAAGATGCACCGCGAGGAAGGCCTCGACTTCTCCGACGTCGTGACCTTCAACCTCGACGAGTACTATCCGATGAGACCGGACAGCATCCACAGCTATCATCGGTTCATGCGCGAGAATCTCTTCAACCACATCAATGTCCGCCCGGAGAACTTTCACATCCCGCGCGGCGACGTGCCACGCGACGATGTGGACGTCGAATGCGACGCGTACGAGGCCGCAATCAGGAAGGCGGGAGGAATCGACCTCCAGATCCTCGGCATCGGAAAGACGGGCCACATCGGCTTCAACGAGCCTGGCTCGGGTGCGGACTCGCGGACTCGTCGTATCTCGCTCGACACTGTAACCCGCCGCGACGCAGCCGGCGACTTCTTCGGCGAGGATAACGTCCCGACGGAAGCGATCACGATGGGCGTAGCGACGATAATGGAGGCGAAGGAGATCGCGCTGGTAGCCACGGGCGAGCACAAGGCCGCGATCATCAGGCGCGCCGTGGAGGGAGAGCCGGATCCCGACGTGGCGGCGACGTACCTCCAGCGGCACCCGAACGCCGTGTTCTACGTCGATTTCGCGGCTGCGGCAGACCTGACGCGCATCCGCACCCCGTGGGTAGTCGGCGACATGAAATGGACGCGCGAGAAGGAGATCGACGCGGTGATCTGGTTGAGCGAGATCACGGAGAAGTCGGTCCTCAAGCTCGACGAGAACGATTACCGTGAGCACCATCTCAGCTCGCTGCTGGCGCGGCATGGAAAGGCGGGCCCGCTCAACGGCGAAGTGTTCAACGCGCTGATCGCGAAAATCCGCGGACGGAGCAAGCTCCCCACCGGCAAGCGGGTGGTCGTCTTCTCACCGCATCCCGACGACGACGTCATCTCGATGGGTGGGATGCTGAACAAGCTGCACCAGAACAAGAACGATATCCTCGTCGCGTACATGACGTCGGGCAACATCGCGGTATTCGACCACGAAGTGCGGCGCTACGCAGATTTTCTGAGGCGTTTCGGAAACGATTTCGACATCAATGATTCCACGGCGGGTACACTGATCGAGGAGGTGGAAGAATTCCTCGACTCGAAGCAGGTGGGAGAGATCGACGCCTTTCCGGTTCAGGTGATGAAGCGCGCGATCCGCGAAGCCGAAGCCGTCTCCGGCATCGAGACGTTTGGGATGAAGCGCGAGCAGGCGCGCTTCCTCAACCTTCCCTTCTATCAGACCGGAAAGGTAAGGAAGGATCCAATCGGCCCCGACGATGTCCGCATCGTTCTCGACCTGCTCGAGGAGCAGAAGCCCGAGCTGGTCTTCGTCGCGGGCGATCTGTCGGACCCGCACGGCACGCACAGGATGTGTCTGGAGGCCGTGCAGGGCGCACTCGCCAAGTATTCCGGCGCGCCACCCGAGATGTGGTACTATCGCGGCGCGTGGCAGGAGTGGGAAATCGCCGAGGCGGATGTGTTGGTGCCGCTATCGGAGGACGAGCTGCGGGCGAAGAAGATGGCGATCTTCAAGCATCAGAGTCAGAAAGATCGCGCGCCATTCCCGGGACAGGACGACCGCGAGTTCTGGCAGCGCGTCGAGGAGAGGAACCGCAGCACCGCGCAGCGTGTGGACCGACTCGGTCTGCCCGAGTATTTCGCGATGGAAGCATACGTTGTCCGCCGCGCCGGCGCGCCGATCGAATCGGAAATGGTCGCGACGAGCTCGCTCGCCGAGACTTCTCGCTCTCGAGTCGGAACGGCTAGAGCGGGGCGCTGACTCGGCGGCTCGTTCGTTGGAATCGTTGCCGGTACGGCGGAGGGTGTCCTCGCAGCCGGCCTCTCGCCTTGCAAGAGACTCGCGCGCGCCGTTGTAGTTTGCGCGCGAGGCTCGATGCGTGTAGGCGAGGAGCCGCCGAAGAGGATACCCTCACCGACCATGTACAAAGATGCGAGAAGGGCGCGCTAGACCTTGAGGATGATATTCCGCCTGTACAACACGAGTAGAATCCCGTACCACAGCAGGACAAACGAGATCGCGAACGCCAGCGATGCCACGCGCGGCGGTAGCCACGGCAAAAACAGGATCTGATAGATCGCATCCTGCATGGCAATCGATTTTCCTTGATAGTTCACGTGCCACAAAGTGTAGATCAGGCGAGCCATGACGCCCGATCCCACGAACGCCACGATCGGATTCACGCCGAACACCACGAACGGCTTCGTCCACCATTTCACATTGGTGTAATCGACGATCCACATGACGGTCGCTAGCGCCACACACGCCATTCCAGCAGTGAAGACTACATAGGAGCTGGTCCAGAGATTCTTGTTGATCGGGAAAGACCAGTTCCACATCAGGCCAAGCGTCATCCCCACCGATCCCATCGCAAAAAGACCAGCTATCCTTTCGAGCAAGGACTTCTCCCGCAACGCGATCCACCGGCCAGCGAGCACGCCAAGCATCGCGGTCGCGATCGCGGGAATCGTCGACATCGGGCCCTCAGGATCGAACGTCACGCTCCCTATCCAGGTGTGATTCGTTCCGAGAATGGCGCGGTCCAGATACGCCGCGAGATTCCTGTCCTTGGTGTGCAGCAACAGCGCTCCGACCACATTCTCGCCGGGAACCGGAATGAGCGTCATCGCGAACCAGTAGCCGAACAGCAGTCCGGCTATGATGAGGATTTGCTGCTTCACCGTGGTCTTGAGAGTCAGCAGCGCGGCGCAGACGTAAACGATCGCGATCCTCGGCAGCACCCCGAGAATGCGCACGTGCTCGATACGGAAAAGAATCCTGTCCCAGGCACCGGCGTTGGGAATCGTGTCAATGGACCCCCATTGGTAGAAGGGGAACATTGCCATGGCGAAGCCGAGCAGATAGATGATGAGTCCGCGGCGAAGAATCTGTCTGACGATTGCGGGGTTGTCGTCGCCGCGCGCGCGGCGGGCGGAAAGCGAGAGATAGGTGGTGATTCCGACGATGAACAGGAAGAACGGAAAAATCAGATCCGTCGGCGTCCAGCCATTCCACTCGGCGTGCTCGAGGGGCGGAAAGATCGCGCTCCAGGTGCCCGGATCGTTGACGAGGAGCATCCCGGCAACGGTCATTCCGCGAAAGACATCGAGCGAAAGCAGACGCTCCCGCTTGGGCGCGGGAGGTGCCACCGTCGAAGTCGTTGCGTCGTAGCGCTCCGAGGAACCGCGCGGAACCGCCGCTGTGCTCATACGCTCTCTCCCTCTTAGTGATTGCCGCTACTACTACTATATACGAGCGGCCAACTCACCACGTTACCACAAATCTCTCGCGCATACCTCGTGGGAGGCGACGGAGAGTTAGAACGTCGCTTTGAGCCGGGGAGACCAATCTGAGAGCCGCGCGTCCCCCGATTGCGTAAGCTGACGCAGCCTGCCCGTGCGCTCGTCCAGAACCCAGATGTTGCGCTGTTCTCCGATCGCTCCAAGGCGACGAGTGATGGACATGTGGCGACCGTCCGGGGCATAGGAAGGATCTTCATTCTCTCCTTCAGACGTGATCTGGCGCATCACCCGGTCCTTCACCCCGATCGTCCACACCTGGAAATCGCCGTTCTGCTGCTGGAACGCGATCTCGTCGCCAGCAGGCGACCAGTCAGGACCTGTTCGATAGCTGCGCTTTCCCGCCACTACCGGCGTGAGAAGCCGCAGGCCGGTACCGTTCACGTTCATTGTGTAGAGTTGTGGAGTCAGCGGGCGCGGCGACATGAACACGATCTGCTTTCCGTCTGGACTGAAGCTCGGCGAAGTAGTCTCGAAGCCCGTCCGCCCAACGAATGGCTTCGGCACCGAATGGTCTCCCGTCGCGCTTGCGATAAATAATTCCGCGGGAGAATCGCCGCCTGCCGCCCACACAACGTTCTTGCCGTCCTTGGTGTAGACGGGCGTGATATTGAGCCCACGCTTCGACGCCGACAGAAGCCGCGGGCGCAGCGAGCGCAGATCTATCTGCCCGATTCTGGTTCCTCGATCATCTGCATCGACATAAACGATCGACTTTCCCGACGGATGCCATGCGGGTGAGAGCGCGGCGCCCACTGTAGGGAGGATGCGCTCATTGGCGCCGTCGCTGTCGATGATCTTCATTACCTTCCCCTCGACGAACGCTACCTTCGTCGAGGCGATCCCGCGCGTTCCGGTTATCCAGCGTTCCAGCTCGTCGCTCACGTTGTGGATGGCGAGGCGCCGCTCGCGCCACGTCGAATCCCGCACGATCGAATCGCGCGACGCGATTCGCGCGAAGACCGAGTCATACCACAAGGTGTCCCGTGCAGCGGCTGCACGCAGACTGTCGCGCGCGGCCGAGTCGACCGCCAGTGCTGCAGATGTCGCTCGCGTACGTACTGTCAGAAGGGCCGAAAGTGAGTCACGAACTGAGTGGAGCCTGTTGGGCGGGAGCTTTGGCAGTCGAAAAACGGCTTCCTGACGCAACTTGCCCTTCGAGTCAAAGACCTCGATGTGCACGCCGCCTGCCGTGGGCCTTCCCCGCACCAGAAAGTCGGCGCGCGTCTGTGCAAGTGGCGAGAAGTTGATT
>CATPBN010000099.1 GCA_955652635.1 uncultured Gemmatimonadaceae bacterium | reverse complement strand
ATCATGGATAGATCGATCGCCGGCATTTCTTCCGGCAACGGATCGACGAATGTCGGACCGACCCTGTCTGCAACAACGACGATTTCCTTTGCCGGATCGAGCCCGGCTTTTTCCGCGGGAGTGGGCGCACTACCATCCAGATGCACGACGCGTTTGCCAACGACCACCCGAACCGGATTCCAGGAAAGCGTCGCCGCCATGAGCGCGCTCAGGGAGATCGCCAGCAGAATCCACGCTCCCGCCGCGCCGGCGAACTGAAGAACGTAGAACGCCGCAAAGGAGCCCCAGATTCCCGCCAGCGCGGTCGCCTCACGCACTCCGCCCTCTGCGAGCCCGAAGATCACTGGCAAGAGAGCCACCATGCCAAGGAGGAAGACCATCCACGATCTGTCCTTGCGCTCTCCGAGTCGGCCGAATAGGCGCAGAGCGTGCGCGGCAGGGGCTAAGGGAAGGAGCGCGGCCGCGGGCCATCCAAAGAAGAGCGCGATCGGGTGCGCGAGCAGCGCCCCCATCCAGCCGAAATTCCCCTTTACTACGCTGCCACCACCGATGAACCTCGCGTAGCCCTCAGCGGCCAATGCCCCGCCGAGGAAAATCGCGAAAAGAAGGAGGACGATCCCGCGAATCTCGCGGGCGAGTGCGGAGCCCGACGGGGAGCTATCGCGCCCGTTCCGGCCCGAGTTTCGTGATTTGTCGGTCCTGGTAGATCGGGACCACAGGATAGGCGTCCACTTCCGCGGCGGCGGTGAGGTCGTCACCAAATCCTGCCGACTCGAGCTCTTGCCCGTGGGACGATTCTTTGAAGACTTTCGCGATGTTGTCGCCATATTTCTTCTCGATCAGCACTGAAGCTGACGCCGCGTCGTTGAGCGCAATCGATTCGGCGCGCTTGGGAATCGCGCGAACGTAACGCCCCGCGCAGGCGGCGTCCTCGAGTGTAAAGCTACCCTCTTCCCCGGCGCAGATGATTGCGATGTCAGTATTCGAGCTGGCCGCGACTCTCATCATGGCCAGTACAGCCGTAAAGTTGACGTACGAGGCTATAACTATGTCACGCGCCCCCTGGACGCCCAGAAGGGCGCGGGTCCCGTTGGTGGTCGTGAGCAGGATCGTTTTCCCCTCTACGGCCTCCGTGGTGAACTCCCGCGGGGAATTCCCCAGGTCGAACCCGGCGATCGGATGCATGTTCTGCTCGCCGGCCAGTTTGACCCCGGAGCGCGAGAAATCCTTGGACCGGGTTATGACCTCATCCGCACCGGGGAGCGGGATCACCGTCTTGGCGCCGTTGCCGAGTGCGGTCGCGACTGTTGTGGACGCGCGCAGGACGTCGACGATGACGACCAGTCGCCCGACCGTGTCGGTCGGCTTGCGCTCGTTGGGCGTGAAATAAACATCAAGCCGCATTCAGTGGCTCCCTCATCAGCTCGCTCTCCCGTTCCAGGAATTTCGTGTCCACCGCGCCTTCCTGGAAATGCTTGTTGGCCATCACTCGCGCGAGGAATGGAATTGTTGTCGTGACGCCCTCGATGATGAAGCTCTCCAGCGCCACCTGCATGCGGCGCAGCGCTTCCTGCCGGTCGCGCCCCTGGCAAATGAGCTTGGCGAGCAGAGAGTCGTAGAAGGGCGGAACGGTGTAGCCCGCGTAGACGTGGGTATCCAGACGAACTCCGGGACCACCTGGTGGATGGAAGACATCGATGCGTCCGGGCGACGGTTGGAAGTTTCGCGCCGGATCCTCCGCATTCACTCGACATTCGATGACGTGGCCGCGGCGCTCGATGGGAGGCTTGATCGAAAGCCTGGCGCCGGCCGCCACCCGAATCTGCTCCTTCACGATATCGACTCCAGTCAGCATCTCCGTCACCGGATGCTCCACCTGGATGCGGGTGTTCATTTCCATGAAGTAGAACGACTTGTCCGCGTTGAGCAGCATCTCGATCGTGCCGGCGCCAACGTAGTCGATCGATTTCGCGCCCTTCACTGCCGCGTCGCCCATCTTCTCACGTAGATCCTGGGTGAGCGCAACGCTGGGTGCTTCCTCGATGAGCTTCTGGTGACGGCGCTGGACCGAGCAATCGCGCTCGCCCAGGTGGATGATGTTGCCGTGACGATCACCCATGATCTGGAACTCGATGTGCCTCGGCCGATCGAGATACTTCTCGATGTAGACCTCGCCACTACCGAACGCGGAAAGCGCTTCGGACCGCGCGAGCTGAAAGGAGCGGGTGAAATCATCGGGATCGGTCGAGACGCGCATTCCCTTGCCGCCGCCGCCCGCGGCGGCCTTGATGATCACCGGGAAGCCGATCTCCCGCGCAAATTTGAGAGCTTCTTCCGAATCCTCCACCGGACCGGGAGAGCCCGGAATGATGGGGACCTTCACTGCCTGCATCGCGTTCCGCGCGGCAGCCTTGTCGCCCATGACGCGGATCTGCTGCGCAGTCGGTCCGATGAAATTGATGTTCGAGGCCACGCAGATCTCGGCGAATTCCGCGTTCTCGGCGAGAAACCCGTAACCGGGATGAATTGCGTCGGCGCCGGCGATCTCTGCGGCGGCGATTATTCGCGGGATGTTGAGGTACGATTCCCGCGCGGGCGCGGGACCGATGCACACGTCGTCGTCGGCGAAGCGGACGTGCAGGGACTCACGATCCGCTTCGGAGTAGACCGCCACGGTCTGGATGCCGAGCTCTCTACACGCTCGAATCACGCGGAGGGCGATTTCTCCGCGGTTGGCGATCAGAACTTTCTTAAACACTCAGAGGCCTGGAAATTAGTAAAGCCCGCAGCCCCCAGCCGTCCCGCCGACCGCCCCTGGCCGGTAGTCTTCCGTTCGCAGTGCCGCACCGATCTCGTCGTTCACGTGACTTCCTGCTTGACGGTATCCCACGAGGTGTCGCTCGAAGCCGCGATGCCTTGAGCCCTGAGTGAGAACTCGGCCGGATTCGTCGCCGCGAACAGAGCGTCGTCGTACGAGATCACGCCTTTGTGGTACCAGTTCATCAGCGACTGATCGAAGCTCTGCATTCCGTAAGGCACCGCGCCTTCCTTGATCAGCTGCGGAATGTTCAGCGACTTCGTCATGTCGCGGATCTGGTCGCGGACAGCCTCGGTGTTCACGAGAATCTCGACGGCGGGCACTCTTCCCTTCTTGTCCGCTCGACGCACGAGGCGCAGCGAGATGATAGCGCGGAGCGCTGTCGACAGCATGTAGCGCACTTCGGTCTGCTGGTGCGGCGGGTAGAACGAGAGGACGCGGTTGATCGTCTGCGTCGCGTCCGTCGTGTGCAACGTCGAGAAAACCAGGTGGCCCGTCTCCGCCGCCTTGAGCGCGGTGTCCAAGGTCTCGAGATCTCGAATCTCACCGACGAGCAGGATGTCCGGATCCTGTCTCAGCACGCGCCTGAGCGCCTGCGAGAACGTGTTGGTGTCCGTCCCGACTTCGCGCTGGTTGATGCTGCTCTTGATGTCGCGGTGCAGGAACTCGATCGGGTCTTCGATGGTGATGATGTTCGCGTGCCGGTTCTGATTGATGTAATGGAGCATCGTGGCCAGCGCGGTCGATTTTCCGGAGCCCGTGATTCCCGTGACGAGAATCAACCCGCGCGGCAAGAGCGCGATCCTTTCGCACACCTCGGGCAGATTCAGCTCGGCGATCGTCTTCGCCTGGAACGGCACCGTTCTCATCGCGTAGGCGATCGTTCCACGCTGCTGGTAGGCGTTGACCCGGAAGCGTCCGATGCCAGGCACGGCCAGCGCGAAATCCGATTCCTTCTGCTCCGAGAACTCCTTGATGTTCTTGGGCGCCATGATCTGCTCGGCCAGGCTTCGCAGATCTTCCTGCGTTAGCGCCGGCATATCAAGCGACATCATGTGACCATCGACGCGCAGCGTCGGCGGACGCCCGACCTTCAGGTGCACGTCGGAGGCGCCCTGCTGAATCATGTTCTGCAGAATCGATTTGTAGTCGAAGCCGCCAGCGCCACGCGGAGCGACGGGAGCGGGACCGGCTCCGGGCGGCGCACCCTTTGGCACCGCCTTCGCTCCCGCGGCATGGCGCTTCGTTATTGGATCAAGTTCATCAGGCATTGGGATCTATGCGGAGGAGGACCTGCCCGTATTCGACCGGATGCGCGTTCTGCGCGAGAACCTCTTTCACCACTCCGTCGAACTCGGACTCGATCTCGTTCATGATTTTCATCGCCTCGATGATGCAGACGATCTGACCTTTGCTGATTCTGTCGCCGACGGCGAGATAAGGCTTCGCTCCCGGCTCTGGGGCGCCGTAGTACGTGCCAACCATCGGCGACTTCACTTCAAGGTACTTCGATTTCGCTGATTCGACTCTCGGGACTTCCACCGCCCCACCGCCATCCGACGATGCGGGGGCTGGCACCGCCGCGGACAACAGGGCTGGTATCGCCATTTGCGGCGCCAGCTGCACGGCGCCGCGCTGCTGCGGGGTCTTGGAAATCCTGATCTTCATCCCCTTGTCGGATGATATCTCGATCGAATCCACACTCGACTCGTCCAGCATTTCCACCAGTTTTTTGACGTAGCGGAGGT
>CATPBN010000098.1 GCA_955652635.1 uncultured Gemmatimonadaceae bacterium | reverse complement strand
GCGCGACAGCGATCGGAATGATGGTGAACAACGTGCTCCCCGCGCGCGCTGGAGAATTTGCCAGGGCGTACGCGCTGAAAAAGGAAGTGCAGGTTCCCTTCGCTACGGGCCTTGCCTCGCTTGTCGTAGATCGGCTGTTCGACGCGATCGTCCTGCTCCTCCTCGCGGTTTTCGCGCTATTCGATCCGGCGCTTTCCGGCGCTCAAACGCTCGCCGGTAGGCCACTCAGCTCATTTGCGACGGGCGCGGGCGCCGTAGTTCTGCTTCTCTTGCTTGGCACCTATACTCTCATCTTTTTTCCGACCCAGCTGCTAAGACTGTTCGAGCTATTCGCGAGGCGGGTATCTCCATCGGTAGAGGAACGTGGGCGGCGGGTTCTCGAAACCTTCATTGAGGGCTTGAGCGTGCTCCGCTCGCCCGGGCGGTTCGCTGCAGTATTCGCGTGGTCGATTGGCCATTGGCTGCTGAACGCGGTTGGAATCTGGCTGGCATTCAAGGCCGTCGGGATCGCCTCCCCATTTTCGGCCGCGCTGTTTATTCAGGCGTTCATCGCACTCGGCACCGCTGTGCCTTCGGCGCCGGGATTTTTCGGAGTGTTCGAGTATATGTCCATAGAGGGACTATCCATTTATGGCGTTGGCCGGCAGCAAGCGGCGACATGGGCGATCGGGTACCACCTGCTCACCTTCATTCCCATCACCCTCATTGGCGCGTACTACTTCACACGCTTGGGCGTGAAACTTCGCGATCTTCAGACGTCGAGCGATTCCGCGGCATGAGCGGACGCGCGGCGCGGATGCTGGCACAGGCAAAGATCAACCTCGCCCTCCGGGTGTTCGGCAAGCAGGACAATGGTTATCACTCGATCGAGACCGTGTTTCTCCGACTCGATCTCGGCGACGATGTCGAAGTTCGCACTACGCGCGGCGAGCGCTCGCTGCGCTGTTTCGAGATGCGCGACAAGCGTCCCCAGGAAAACCTCGCCTATCGCGCCGCGGAGGTGTTTGCCAGCGAGACCGGCTGGCCGAAAGGATTCGAAATCGAGATCACGAAGAACATTCCCATCGGCGGTGGCCTCGGCGGAGGAAGCGCCGACGCGGGAGCGGTGCTCCAGATTCTGAACACTCTCTCCAGCAAGCCGATGTCCAGCGCGAAGCTCCTCGAGCTGGCCGGCCGGGTCGGTTCGGACACACCGTTTCTCGCCAGTGACTACGTCATGGCGCTTTCATGGGGACGTGGGGAAAGGCTTCTGCGACTCAAGCCCCTTCCGTCACGCGATGTTCAGCTTTTCTTCCCACCCTTTGGCATTGACACCGGCGAAGCGTACACCTTGCTCGATGCGGAGCGCGGCCCTTACGCCGGTGCCGGCCCGGAGTTGACGACAGAGATGTTTCGCGACTGGAATTCGGCCGCGAGGAATTCCGTCAACGACTTCGAACCAGTGATGAGGCGGCGACACAAGGAGATCGACGCTCTACTTTCGCGCGCCGCACGCGGGGATTCCTTCTACAGAATGAGCGGCTCAGGTTCGACCGTGTTCAAAGTCTCGGGCGTCGGTCCGAAGTCGCTCGACTCAGCGACCGAGGCTCCCGCGCTCGATGTTCCCGAAGGAACGAGACTGATCGTCACTCGCACCGCCGAGAGCGTTGTCCCCGTGGAGCTTCTGGACTAGCTTTCCGTTCCCGCTGCCCCTTCGTCCAATGGCAGGACATCGGTCTTTGGATCCGGTAATGGTGGTTCGAATCCACCAGGGGCAATTGATCTAACTCCTTTGCCCACTTAACTTGTAAGGCTGCATGGACGGATTATCCGTACCCGCTCATGGCTTCAAGCTCATCGCCGGGCCCGGGAACCCGGATCTGTGCGCTGAGATCGCGCAAACGCTGGATGTGCCGTTCTGCAAGACGACGGTCACCCGCTTTGCCGACGGCGAGATCTTCGTCCGCATCGACGAAAACGTCAGGGGAAACGACGTCTTCATTGTGCAGCCGACAAATCCGCCGGCCGACAACATCATGGAGCTACTGCTCCTGATCGACGCGGCACGCAGGGCGTCAGCGGCACGGATAACGTGCGTGATGCCGTACTACGGATATTCGAGGCAGGACCGTAAGGACCAGCCGCGTGTGGCGATTGGGGCCAAGCTGCTGGCGAACATGATCACGGTCGCGGGTGCAAACCGAGTTCTGGGAATCGATTTTCATCAGCACCAGTTGCAGGGGTTCTTCGATGTCCCGGTGGATCACCTGTACGCGGCGCCTGTTTTCGTTTCGCACTATAGAAAGAAGAATCTGCACGACCTCGTCGTGGTGGCGCCCGATGTAGGCTCGGCCAAGATGGCGAGGGGATTCGCGAAGAGACTCAACGGATCGCTCGCGATCATCGACAAGAGACGACCGAAGCCGAACGTGTCCGAGGTCGTCAACGTCGTCGGTGAAGTCGAAGGAAGGGATTGCTTGCTCGCGGACGACATGATCGACACCGCGGGCACAGTGTCTGAAGCGGCGATTGCTCTGAAGGAGTTGGGCGCGCGCGACGTATACGTTTGTGCCACGCACGCTCTGATGTCAGGTCCGGCGGTGGAACGGTTGAGCAAGGCTCCGATCAAGGAAGTGACGGTGACCGATACCGTCATGATCCCGCCGGAGAAGAGGTTCTCGACCTTGTGCGTGTTGTCGGTCGGCGAGCTTTTGTCGAAGGCAATCCGCTACATTCACAGCGAGCAATCGGTAAGCTCGCTGTTCGAGCAGTAGGGGTTCACATGGCCGAAGTGATGGAAAAAGTCGCGAAAGAGTTCGCGGCAGCAGTTTTGGACTTTATCGAGTGGGCGTTCGACAGGTTGTTGGCGCCCTTAGGGAAGAACTAGTTATGGCAATCGTTTCATTCAACGCCACCGCTCGCGACGGGGTCGGAAAGGGCGCGGCACGCACACTTCGCAGCAAGGGAGAGATCCCCGCTGTGATCTACGGTCACGGCCGCGAGCCGCAGGCCCTTTCACTCAACGCGCGCGATCTCGACAAGATGCTCGGCCACATTCAGGCGGAGAGCACAGTGATCGAAGTTACGGTCGGTACCACGACTTCCAAGACGCTGATTCGCGAGATCCAACGGCACCCGATCAGGCGCCAGATCCTTCACGTCGATTTCCAGGCGCTCGTCGCCGGAGAGAAAGTCACGGTCAGTATCCCGATCGTTCTCAACGGAATTGCTGAAGGCGTGCGGCTCGAGGGCGGAGTGCTCGACCAAACTCTTCGCGAGCTGGAGATCGAGGTCGATCCGTCGAACATCCCCGACCACGTGGAGCTGGACGTCACCAACATGGTGATTGGAGACTCGCTTCACGTCAGCGACATCAAGGTGCCCGAAGGCGTCGAAGTGGTCGACGATCCGGAAACGTCGGTTGCGGTTCTTGCCGCCCCGCGCGCAGTGATAGAGGAAGCTCCGGCTGCCGAGGCTGCGGAGGGTGCGGTTGAAGGCGCGACCGAGCCTGAAGTCATCGGCAAGGGTCTGGGTGACGAGGAAGAGGGTGAAGGCGGCAGCGAGTCTCCCGCCCCCGCCAAGAAGGGCGGCGAATCGCCGGGCAAGAAGTAATTATTGGATAGCCCTTGAAGGTCATAGTCGGTCTCGGGAATCCGGGCCGCGAGTACGCCGCGACACGGCACAACGTCGGCTGGTGGTTGATCGACCACCTCGCCGACGTTTGGCATTTTGATCGCTGGAAAAAAGACGGAGATTCGCACGCGACCAACGGCGTCGTCGCCGGCGTCAAAGTCAAACTCGTCAAGCCGCAGACGTTCATG
>CATPBN010000097.1 GCA_955652635.1 uncultured Gemmatimonadaceae bacterium | reverse complement strand
GTCCAGTCGTGGACCGAAGCCGTGTAGTTTACGGAAGACGGGGGCGGGGGCGCTGCGTCACTGTGTTGAGGCGCACGCTCCGCTGGAGCCGCCCCACACGCCATAAGCGCGGGCAACCAAACCAGGCAGAAGATGGGAACGGCGTCAGGGCTCACGATTCCAAGCTAGGACACTGTTTCAGGCGCCGCCAGATTTCCCCGACAATCATCGTCAAGTAAATTTCCGCGGTGCATAGCTCAGTCACTCGGCTCGTTGAATCCTACGGCTATGCAGTCGTATTCCTCTTCGTCGCCATAGAAAGCCTTGGCATCCCCCTGCCGGGCGAGACGGTCCTGGTAACCGCCGCGGCCCTCGCCGCTCTCGGTCATCTGTCGATCTGGTGGGTGATCGCCTTTGCGGCGACTGGCGGAATTGTTGGCGACGCGGCTGGCTACTGGATAGGACGGCTGGGAGGATTGGCGCTCATCAAGCGCTACGGGCGCGTCTTCCACTTCGACGAGCACAAGCTCGAGAAAGTCCGGTCGTTCTTTGACCGGTATGGATCCAAGGCCGTTTTCTTTGGCCGGTTCATCGCGCTCCTTCGGACCTGGGCGGCATTACTCGCCGGAACTGCCGAGATGCCTTACCGCGTCTTCACTCTGTACAACGTCCTGGGTGGTATCACCTGGGCTACGCTCTTCGGCACGCTCGGTTATGTCTTCGGACGAAGTCTCCCGCTTCTCGAGCGCTACATCGGGCAAGCCAGCCTCGCGGTCGTGCTGCTCGTCGCTCTCGTCGTCACTCTCTCCTTCAGCCTGCGGTGGTTCAATGCCAACCGCGAGCATCTCGCCGAACGCATCTCGTGGTACTGGATTCGCTTTCGTGAGCGTCACCCGCGAATCGCCAGATTCATCGCCGCGCGATTCGTCCGCGGCGAGTACCTCGGACTGCATCTGACGGTCGGATTCCTGCTCAGCCTTGCCGCTCTGTGGCTGTTCGCCGGTGTCACCGAGGACGTGGTGCATCATGATCCGTTGACGAGGTTCGATCTCACCCTGACCAGATTGTTTCGGGCCCATGCAACCCCGCTCGGCGACAAGATCTTCAGCATCGTCAGCGCGCTCGGATCTCCAAGCGCGATGGCAATTGTTGGATCTGGCGGGGCACTACTGCTGCTCATGCGCCGAAAGTGGCTCGTCCTCGCCGCGTGGGCGGCTGCGTTCGGCGGCGCTGGACTCCTGACTCTTGTCCTCAAGAACATCATCCAGCGGCCGAGGCCGCCTGGCGCCGCGGAATTCCTATTCGGCACGACGTACAGCTTTCCGAGCGGTCACGCCCTTGGATCGCTCGTCGGGTACGGGATGCTCGCTTACGTCGTCGGCTCGATTTGGATAGAGCGCCAGAGAGCGCGTGTGCGGCTCATCGTTGTCACAGCCGTGCTCGTCATCGCCATCGGAATCAGCCGATTGTATCTGGGTGTTCACTACTTCAGTGACGTCGTGGCGGGGTATGCAGTGGGAGTGCTGTGGCTATCGGTTTGTATATCGGGACTCCAGGTCGCTCAACGCCGGCGCCTATCAGCAAACTCTCCGTAATGCATTCGCGATTTCTCGCGCTGGTCATCGCGATCCTCGGTTATGGGGAGCCTCTGATCGCCCAGGAAACCCCTGAACACGTTTCCCTGTTGCGCGCGCACGACGCCGCAGTAGCCATGGGAGTAATAGCCCTCGGAGCAGCGACGATGTCTGTCGACGAGTCAATCGCCCGAGCATTGCAGCGCCCCTCCACGCAATCGAATAGCTTCCTCAAAGGGACAACCAACGTATTCAGCAACCTTGGATTCCCGGGCTCGGCGATGATAACCGCGGGCACGTATTTCCTGGGGCTGGAAAAGCGCTCGCGACCGATCGCGGCGCTGGGGATGCACACGGGCGAAGCAATAGTGCTGGGCGGTGTGCTGGCGGAAGGATTACAGATGACGATCGGCCGTTCGCGACCTCAGCGGGACGTCAACGACGCGCACGACTTCCGCTTCGGAAAGGGATTCACGAATGACGACTACACGTCGCTCCCTTCTGCTCACGTAACTGTGGCGTTCGCGGCTGCGACGGCGGCGAGCCGAGAGGTCGGCCGCTCATGGCCTGGTGCTGCGAAGTACGTCACTCCGATTGGGTATACAGCCGCGACGCTCGTCGGTTTCTCGCGCATCTACAAGAACAAGCACTGGGCCAGCGATGTGGTGGCTGCCGCCGGGCTCGGGACATACTCAGCAGTGTTATTCGACCGCTACAACCTGGGCCACCCCGGCAACCCGTTCGAGCGCGTTTTCCTGCCGAGCTCGATAGTTCCAGAGCGCAGGGCGATCGCTCTAAGCTGGTCGGTGACCAAATAAGGGGCATCGGTGTATCAGTTTGGACGGGGGCCACCTTCACTCTTACTGATCAGCCCGACGAACGACCCGAATGCAGCCGCCATCCACCAATCTCGAATCCATCAGGCGCGACATAGCCGAGCGCCTGCGCCCGACCTGCGCGAACCTGTCTGAGGAAGAGTTCGAGAAGATGGTCGCGCGCATGGCGCTGATTGAGTGGAAGCACATCAACGACGCCACGCCCACCAGCAGAATGCAGTCGCACTAACGACTGCACGCCAACCGCAATTGCAACTTACGACTACCCGCCTACTGCCTCTGGCCGGTAGTCATACGTTGTAGTTAAACTCGATCGTCCTATGACTCCGACGAGGAGGATCG
The DNA here is from genome assembly GCA_955652635.1 of uncultured Gemmatimonadaceae bacterium. GTDB lineage: Bacteria > Gemmatimonadota > Gemmatimonadetes > Gemmatimonadales > Gemmatimonadaceae > UBA4720. The sequence goes on along the minus strand of CATPBN010000097.1, from coordinate 2,270 downwards.
ATTCTGGATCGAACTGGTGAGATTGACCCGCTCCCACGCGAGCCGAAGCAGCGTATAGCCGGCCCGGGCACGCTGCTCGTCGCCGTCGCGCTGCTCATTCTCCTCGGCTTCGGCTACTGCGCCACGCGAATGGTGCCCGGCGCGCTACTCGGCCGTAACACGACGAACATCACCAACGACGTCGTCGTTTCGCAGATCCGCGCTGTTGCGAAGCTCGTTTCCAGCGAGGCGACCGTGCGCGACGTGATCGTCTACGAGAATACGTGGTATGGGTCGACGAAACGTTCTCTCGTGGTCGTGACCGGACGTCTGTTCGCCGGAATCGATTTCCGGGACAATCCCGACGTCTCGATCGATCACGCGAGAAGAGTGATCAGGATCCGCATTCCTCCAGCAAAGCTCATTGCAGTCGAGATCCGAAACATGGAGACCTACGACGAGCAGGGCGGGCTATGGAACCCGTTCACGCCAGAAGATCGAAATCTGATTCAGCGCCAGGCGAGAGCGCAGCTCACGGCGGCGGGTGGGCAGCTCGAGCTCATTCGTCATGCGAACGAGAGCGCGATCGAGCTGCTCAAGATGCTGTTGGCGAAAGATGGGTACACTGTCGATGTCGCACTGCGCCGCTGACAACTAAGCCCGGAGCCAAGGGCCGGCCCGCCGAAAGCCCCGGCCGGTAGTGTTCAGTTGCAGTCAATGGACATCGTACACCGTCGTCGTCTGGTGCTGAAGGTACTTGTCGAACCACCCCACAATGTGCCGCAGCCTCTCCACCCGGTGCCACGGTTTCCCCGATCGCGACAGTTCGTGCGTCTCGTCCGGGAACCGCACCATCACCGTCGGCTTGTGCAGGTACTTCAGCGCGCGGAACATCGCCTCCCCACCATTCACCGGCGGCGTCCGCATGTCCGACTCGCCCTCGATCAACATCAGCGGCGTCGTCACGTTCGCGATGTGCGTGATCGCCGATCGCTCGCTGTAATCCTTCGGATCTTCCCACGGCGCGGCGTGGAACCAGGTCGGATTGAAGAGCGTGAAGTCGGCCGTGTACCACCAGCCCGCCCAGTCGGCGATAGAGCGCTGTGACGCCGCGGCGGCGAAGCGATGGGTCTGGGTAACGGTCCAGTTTGTGAGCACTCCGCCGCCGCTCCCACCGGTGACTCCCATGCGCGTTGAATCCACGTACCCACGTTTGAGAACCTCGTCGACGCCCAGCATCAGATCCTTGTAGTCGTCGCCCGGGTAGTGGAACTGGATGATGTTGCCGAAGTCCTGACCGTACGACGTGCTGCCGCGCGGATTCGTGTAGAGAACGACGTAGCCCTTGGCCGCCATCCACAGGAATTCGTGCGTGAAGGACGAGCCGTAGGCAGTGTGCGGGCCACCGTGGATCTCGAGTATGAGCGGATATTTTTTCGACGGGTCGAACTGCGGAGGCTTGAGAATCCAGCCCTGAATGCGTTTGCCGTCGAAGCTCTTGTACCAGAATTCTTCGGGCGTGCTCAGCGCGAGCGTGTTGAACAGCGCGTCGTTCACATGAGTGATCTGCCTCGGCGCCGCGCGAGAGCTGGCATCCACGACATATAAGTCGCCGATGTTCACCGGCGTCGAAACGAGCGTAACAAGCCTCGATCCGTCGGAGCTCGCGGTGTAGGACACCACTTCGTGATCTCCGGTCGTCACGGAATCGATCCTCCCATCACTCGTGGAGAAGCGCTTCAGATTGGCGCGGCCATTTTCGGCGGTCACCACGACGACGCTCTTTCCATCCTTGGCCCAGATGATCCCGCCACCGTTGCCCGCACGCGGAGGATGCTGGTCGCTGCCGATTCCGCCTTCCACGTCGTAGTCGTAGCCGGTGGTCAGATTCCGCGGCGTAGATCCGGGAGTCGCATCAGTGATGAACAAGTCGGGCTGGTCATACGAGCGAACCGGTTTGCCGTTCGCCGTCCCCGTGAATGCGATTCGTCTTCCGTCGGGTGACAGGGCGATCGTTCCGATATTGCCGTCGAGGCTCGAGATCTTGACGATCGCGCCTCCACGCGCCGGAACTGCGTAAATGTCGGCGCCGGTCGTTGCGTAGTATGGCTCGAAGTTGCGGTCCGACGTGAAGTACAGCGTAGCTCCATCCGGGGACCACACAGGCTCCCCTTCGTCGAAATTGCCGAACGTGATCTGCTTCATAGACGGTAACGCGCCCGTTGGACCAATGGATGCAGCCTCCGTCCAGATGTGGTTGTGCGAGGTCGGGTAGGTGTATCAGGCGCCGT
>CATPBN010000096.1 GCA_955652635.1 uncultured Gemmatimonadaceae bacterium | reverse complement strand
TCGTTGGGGCGGAGAACTCACTTTTTGAGCCAACAAGTCCTTCGAGTGGGTCCGATAAACTTCGTTGACGTCATGCCCCAGTGCGGGGAAGACGGTAGGCGTGGTGAGGGCCTCAAAAATTCGACCGGGCTTCAAAAAACCTCTCCGTCCCATTTTCTATAAGGCTCCGCCATTCAACCGGCGGAGCTTTCTGTTCTTCGGTATCTTACGCTAAACATGCCGCGCGTAACAGTCACCCGCCGTCTGCGGTTCAATGCCGCCCACCGCGTACACAATCCAGCGCTCTCGGACGCCGAGAACGCCAAGCTGTTTGGGAAGTGCAACAACCCGAACTGGCATGGGCACAACTACACGCTTGATGTCTCCGTCGAGGGCGACATCGACGAAAAGACCGGGTACGTGTGCGATCTTTCGAAGCTCAAGACAATCGTAGAGAAAGAGATCGTCGACGTCGTGGATCACAAGAACTTCAATCTCGACGTGCCGTTCATGCGCGAAGTCATCCAGACCTCGGAAAACATCGTGACGGCGTTCTGGAAAATCCTCGCCCCAAAGGTCAAGCCGGGCAAGCTGGCGCGACTCGTCCTCTGGGAGACCGAAAACAACTATGTCGAATACACGGGCAGATAAGGAAGTAAACAAGGAATTCGAGGACCTCGTGCGGCGGGAGCTCGAGCTCCTTGGAGAGGATCCAAACCGCGAGGGATTGCTCCGCACTCCCGCCCGCGTAGCGCGTGCCCTGAAATGGATGACGCAAGGCTATGCTTCCTCAGCCGAAGAAGTGGTGGGTAAAGGGATCTTCAAGGAAGAGCACGACAACATGATCATGGTGCGCGATATCGAGCTCTACTCGATGTGCGAGCACCACATGCTGCCCTTCTTCGGCAAGGCGCACGTGGCATACATCCCGAACGGCAAGATCGTCGGGCTCTCGAAGATCCCCCGGATCGTGGACGTCTACGCCCAACGTCTACAGGTGCAGGAACGTCTGACGGAACAGATAGCTGAAGGCCTGTGCAGTGTATTGCAGCCGGCTGGCGTAGGAGTGGTGATCGAGGCTTATCACCTGTGCATGATGATGCGGGGAGTGCAGAAGCAGAACTCCAAGACCATCACTTCCGCGCTTCGCGGCGCTTTCCGCGAAGATCCGAAGACGAGAGACGAATTCCTGAGGCTCGCGCACAACGGCTCGGCTTGAGGTCCCGTCGCCGCCACCATTGGCAAATGAACCGAACCATCCGATTGAAATGAGCTCCCTTAGCGGGCGCGCCGCCGTGGTGACTGGCGCTACTCGCGGTATCGGCGCGGGAATCGCTGCCGCATTGGCGGCCGAAGGCGCGCAAGTCGTCATGCTCGCGCGCAACGAAGCAAAGCTCAAGGAGCGCTCCGCATCCCTCAAGGGATCGATTCCCATTGTCTGCGATGTCACCAGGCCCGAGAGCGTGGAAAAGGCGGCGAAGCGCATTACGAGCGAGCTCAAGCGCGCGCCCGACATTGTCGTCAACAACGCGGGAATTTTCGGAGTATCGACGGTCGAAGAAACATCTGTCGAGTTTTTCATCGAGACGATCAATACCAATCTCGTCGGGCCATTTCTGCTCGTCCGCTCATTTCTCGGAGAGATGAAGAAGAGAGGGACCGGACACATAATCACGATCGGCTCAGTCGCTGACAGGACGATCTACACAGGCAACGCCGCCTACTCGGCGGCCAAGTTCGGGGTGAGAGCACTACACGAGGTAATGCGCGCGGAGCTTCGCGGCACAGGCGTCCGCGCGACACTGGTCTCACCCGCCGCCACGGATACAGAAATCTGGAACACCGTGAGCGTGACCGACCCCGCCGGCAAACCTCACTCGAAGCGACCGATGCTCGACACCGACGACGTCGTGCGAGCGGTGATGTTCGCGATCACGCAACCCGAGCCCGTCAACGTCGACGAGCTGCGACTCTCACACAGCTAGACCGTGTTCATCGAGCTCTTGGATCTGCTCCGCTGCATCAGGCCCCACGACGAGACCTGGCTCGTCGCGTCATTCAGCAAGGTGAACACCCGCTTCATAGAGGAGGCAAAACTCGGATGCCCGTCGTGCTCGGCCCAGTACTGGATACGTGGCGGAGTGGCGGACCTCAGCGGAGAAGTCATTCTGCCTGAATGCGAACACGAGCGCAGAGCTGCGAGTCATCGCCGGGAGGAGCTTGCCACCCGGGCCGGCGCTTATCTCGAGGCGACGGAGCCAGGCGCCACCGTTGTGCTCGGCGGCCTGTGGGCGTACGCCGCGCAGGAGCTTAGCGAGATAGCGGCACTTCGCGTGATCGCCATCAATGCGCCGAGTGAAGTCAAGGAGTCCGGGACAGTGGGACTGGTACGCGTGGGGTCAGAGATTCCCCTGGCCGCTGGGTCAGTGCTCGGCGTAGCGGTCGACGCGTGGTTCTCGACAAAGATCATCGAATCAGCGTTGCGAGTTGTGCGCCCTGGTGGGCGGATCGTCGGCCCGGCCGCCTCCAAGGCACCATCCGAGCTTTCGATTCTGGCTCACGACGACAGGTACTGGGTGGCGCAGAAGGCGCCCGAAGTCGTCACGATATCGCGTGGGAATCGGTGATCGCCGTGCGCTCTGCCTCGGCATAGAGCGAGTCGATTAGCGTTTTGTAGTGCTTGTCGATGGCCCGACGTTTCACCTTCTGCGTGGGCGTCAGCTCGCCGCGCTCGATCGAGAAGTCGTGCTCCAGAAGGCCGATCTTCTTCGGTACTTCGAAATGCGCCGCGCCGGCGAGCTCTTTATTCACCTCTTGTTCCATCTTGGCGTGGATCGTAGGCATCCGCAGCAGCTGCGCCCGGTCTGTCCAGATGATATTGTGACGCATCGCCCACTTCTCGAGCTGATCGAAGTTTGGAACGATCAGAATCGACGGGAACTTGCGCTTGTCGCCGAGCATGACTGCCTGGGCGACATACTTGTTGGTCTTGACTTTGTTCTCGAGTGGCTGGGGCGCGATTTTTTTTCCACCCGCGGTAACGATTATATCCTTCTTGCGATCGGTAATGGCGAGAAAACCTTCGCGCAGCTCACCGATGTCTCCGGTGTGGAACCAGCCATCGGGATCGATCGCTTCTCGTGTCGCGTCCGGCTTGTTGATGTAGCCCTTCATGACGTGCGGTCCGCGAGTGAGGATCTCGCCGTCGGCCGCGATCTTGACTTCTACTCCGTCAATGGGCTTGCCGACCGTGCCAATGCGAAAGTTTGCCGGCGTGTTCACGGCGATTACGGGTGAGGTCTCGGTCAGTCCGTATCCTTCGAGAATCTCGAGACCAGCGGCAAAAAAGAACTTGTTGATCTCGCTCGAGAGCGGCGCACCGCCTGAGACGAAATAGCGCAAGCGTCCGCCGGTGCGGGCTTTGAGCTTGGAAAAGACGAGCTTCTGTGCGATCCCATACTGCCTGGCGAGCAATCCGCCCGGTTCCTTTCCCGCGAGCTTCTCGTTCGCCCATCGCTCGGCGACATCCCGCGCCCAGAAGAAAATCCTCTTCTTGAGGAATCCGCCGGTGAGCGCTGTCTCGAGAATTCGAGCGTACATCTTCTCGTAGAGGCGAGGGACCGAGAGCACGAGCGTTGGGCGCACTTCCACCAGGTTGATGGGAACCGTGTCGATCGATTCCGCGTAGGCAATCGATGTTCCGGTCGCCCACATCATGTAGTGCCCGCCCATTCGCTCGAATATGTGCGAGAGAGGAAGAAAGCTTAGCGCAGTGTCGCTGCCCCCGAACGGGATCGCGGTCCTGGAAGCCGCGACATTGGAATAGATGTTGTCGTGGCTAAGCATCACACCCTTGGGCTCGCCCGTAGTCCCGGAGGTGTAGATGATGGTTGCGATATCGTCCGGCTTTACGCTCAGCGCCTCGGCACGGTAGCGCGCGGTCGTCTCGTCGGTCTCTCCCTGAGCGCCCCGTCTCTCCAGCTCCGCGATCGACATGTCCGTCAGGCCGGGAGTGTCGTCGAATCCGATGACGGTCCTGAGCGCGGGAAGCTGGCCGCGGATCTCTTTGACCTTCTCTGCCTGCGTGCGATTGGATACGAAGATCGCGACCGCCCCGGCGTCCCTGAGCATGTAGGCGATCTGGCCCGCCGGAAGCGTTGGGTAAATCGGAACATCGGTCAGGCCGGTGGTGAGAGCTGCGTAGTCGGCGATCGCCCATTCGGGTCTGTTCTCCGAGAGGATTCCGACGCGATCGCCGCGCTTTATGCCAAGGAGTTGCAATCCCCGCGCTGCGCGCCGGACACGGCTGGCAACTTCGTTATGCGAGATGGGTTTGTACGCGCCTCCCGTCCTCACCTGGAGCGCGTCAGGCCGGTTGTACTGCGAGACCGCATCGAAGAAGAGCTTGTTGAGCGTCCCGGGAGCGGGTCGCGGTCCACCTCGTGCTTCCATCGATGTCTCCCCCTCAAAGTTCCTGGTCTAGCCGCGCGGCTTCACTTTCAGAACGAGTCGCACCGGACTGCCACTCACCTCGGCGCCTCGATACCTCGCGGTTGCACTCACAATTATCGAATCAACAGTCGTCGCGGAAGTGAGGAACAGAGGATGCAGACGAATCGCTCTGCCCGCTATGCCGCTGGCATCCGTGGTATCGACGATAGATGGCTTCCCCACATCGTTAACGGGCTGGCCGAGCCGTGGATCGCTCTGCGAGACTATGGCGAAGCTGACGATGTATGACTTGACTGCACTGTCGTTGGGCGCGACGCCGTGGGAGAGTTTGACACTTAGCTGCGGCGACACGTTCAACGTGCTGTCGAAAAGTGAGTAGGACAACGAATCGAATCTATCAAGGGCCGCAATGAGATCGGGCCTGAGCGTGACATCCACTCTCTGAATCGCCTGCAGGCTGCCAACCGTCGCGACTATCCGGGCCGGCGTCGAGCGGAGACTGTCTGCGAATACGATCCCGGTGAGGCTGTCGACCACGACACCGGAGTCCGGCGATTGAAAGCGCACGGGCGCAGGGATGATCTCGCTGCCCTTGAAGTTGAAGGCGTGGACCATCGGCACGATCACGGCGCCGGTCGTGTCGCGGAGCGTGTCTCCCACTACGACGGAAGGCGCGGCCAAGGAATCGAACTGAATGGAGAGCACCGAAGTCGAGCTTCCGCTCACATCGCCGCAAGCGAGCGTCGCGAGCCAGCACAGCGCGAACCCTACAGGCACTGCGCGAAGCTTCATCATACCAGGCGATCGGCCAGCATCATCGCGAGATTGACATAGGCCTGTGATGCGGCATCGGCTGGGTTGCGCACCACCACGGGTTGGCCCGCCGCGAATGCGTCCGCCGTCGCGGCGGTCCGCGGAATCACGACGTCGAACACGATGTTGGCGGGAAGATGTCTCCTCACGTAATCCACTACCCGGTCGCTCGCCGGATTGTTCGCCTCGTACATCGTGAGAAGGATTCCGTCGAGAGTCAAACGCTCGTTGGTCGCGACGATGTCCTGAATCAACCGGAGAATCTGCGGCGTCGTCTGGAGCGCGAGTGGCTCGCACTGCAGTGGCACGATGACGTGCTCGGTCTGCCCCAGCACTTTTCGCGTGATGGGCCCGAGTCCGGGCGGAGTATCCACGACGACAACCTGGCAACGCTGCTCTGCCATTGTCAGGAGATCGTGAAGCACGTTGGTTTCGCGGACGAGCTGTGAATAAACGGCGTGATCGGCTTCGTCGGCGACGGAGCCCGCGAGAATCACCCGCAGCCAGGGAAGGGCCGTCGGCAGGATGATCTCGCGCAGCGTCTTCTCTCCATTCAGGTAGTCGGCGAACCCAGCTGTCTCGTGGCCCCGCGCGAGGCCCGCGCCGTAGCGCACCGATCCCTGTGGATCGACGTCGATGAGGAGCGTCTTCATCCCGCGTCGCGCAAACGCGGCGGCGAGATTGACTGCGGTGGTGGTTTTGCCGACTCCTCCCTTCTGGCTTACGACAGCGAGGACCGCCCCCATCTACTCTACAATCCCCGGATACTCTCTGGTCTTCAACTTTGGATTTGGGGGGGGAGGCTCGGCTCCCTTCATCTCGTCGAGAGTCTTCTGTGCGTGCTTCACCCATCGTTCGGCTTCCGGGCTCAGCGGCGGATCTATCAGGAAAGCCTCGAGATGGTATGCTGCGTCGCTGAGGTCGCCGCGCCTGAGGAGAAGAAATGCCAGACCGTAGTGCGCTCCGGAGAGTTTGGGCTCGATCGCGAG
>CATPBN010000095.1 GCA_955652635.1 uncultured Gemmatimonadaceae bacterium | reverse complement strand
TCGTCGAGCCACGACGGCCAGTAGAAGATCCCCTGGAAATCCGAACACGCCTTCGCGACCTCGACTGCCTGTTCGGGTGACTGCACACCGGTGCGGCCCACGCCGATATCGATCTCCACCAGAGTTTCGATCCCCTGGAGGTCACGAGCGACCTCGACCGAATCGACCGCAACCTTCACGCGCCGCTTCTTCGCCAGCTCTCTCAAACGCGGCAGCTTCGCCTTCACCAAGGGGTAGGCTACAAGCACATCGTCGCCCGGCAACACCTCCGCCTCGCCCAGCTTGGCGACCGTGATCCCGATTGCCCCGGCATCGAGCTGCATCTGAGCAATCTCGCGGATCTTGTGGGTCTTCACATGAGGCCGGAGCTCGACACCCCACGCGCGACATTGCTCCTGCATCCGAGCGATGTTGTTCTCGAGGACGTCGAGATCGACGTAGAGGGCGGGTGTGTCGAGGTCGATCGCGTCCACTATCGGGGCTTCTTCGCGATGCACTCGATCTCGACGGCGATGCCGCCCGGAAGCGCGCCTGCCTGGATTGTTGTCCGTGCCGGATACGGCGCCGAGAAGAATGTCTGGTAAACCTCGTTCATCGCGGCGAAATCGTTGATGTCGCGAAGATAAACGTTGCACTTCATGACGTCGTCGAGTGATGAGCCCCCCGCCCTGAGGATCGCCCGGATGTTCTCAAACGTTAGCTTCGTTTCCGACCGAACGTCCCCAAGCTCGAGCCTCCCGGTCAACGGATTGGTGCATCCCTGCCCCGCAACGAAAATGAAATCTCCCTCGATGACTGCCTGCGAATACGGACCAATAGGCTTCGGCGCCTTCTCCGTCAGGATGGCGTTTCTCATGGGCTCCTCTTCAATCTTTTCAAGAGGTGATGAACGGGGAATCCAACGGGCTTACTCAAGGAAGAAGTTTTTTTCTCTACCGGGGGTACGCAACCAATCCCGGCATACTGGCGGGAATCCCGAGACTTGCCGCAGGGAGAAGCTTATGGCTCCGGTACCACTCCTGCCGTGCGAGATTGATCCGGTCGGCGCGCTCCATCCACAGCTGCGTCGCGAGGTCGTAGCGTGCAAGAGTGTTGTGAAGCCAGTACGGCCTGTTCTCCCTCAGCCATGCCTTCTCGTATTCATCCCGGATGAGAGAATAGCCGTCGCGGAGATCCTGCAGCCTTCCGTTCACACCGGTGATGTCCGCCAGATCGCGTCCCGGTGATTTGCTCGTCGTGTCGGCGGCGCGATCGTACATCGCGACTACTTCGTCGGCGAACTGAAACTTCATTCCGATGAAATCGATCCGGCGCGCGCCGAGCTTCATCGCCTCGATCGCATCGCGCTCGCGCGTGATTTTTGGCTCCGCCTGCGCTATGAAGACCAGCGCGGACTCGGCGAGAATACGCAGGTCGTGCGTGTAAGGCCGGATGCGCTGGGCCATGCTGCGTCCTTCATCGGTCCAGGGATCCAGCCAGAACAGGTAGTCGTTCGCATCACCGACCTTTGCGTCACCCAGCAGCGCGTGGGCCGCCGAGAGCCGTCGCTGTGCCTCGTCGATCTTGCCGCTCAGATCGCCGTGAAACACCCGGCCGTAACTCGAGGCAAACGCGTCGATGCTGCTCTCCCCTTCCTGCCATCCCGCTGCCGCGCCGAACAGATCACCGTACCATGTTTGATTGAACAGCGCCTCGCCATCGTCATCCCATGAAGTGTTGATCATTCCGGTAGCGCCGAGCCGTTGTCCATCGCGCACGAAACGCTGGATGTTGACGAGAGCTACGGCGTTGTTGGGATAGACGCGATTCCAGCTGCTTACGCCGGGTGCGACCCATGTCTCCATCCCTACATTGCGAAACGGAGCGATGAATCGAACGTACGAGGTATCGGCGGCGTAGGTCCACGGGACGGCGATCAGGTCCTTCGGAATGGTATTCACCAGCTCGGGTGAGCTCAACGCGACGTCGCCCCAGAACAGAAATCTCTTTCCGCTCGGCCGAAGCGCATCTGCGATCTGCCTGAGGAAATCGAGATATACGACGCCAATTCCAACGGCCTTGACTCTGTCCGCGGTCTGCCCGCGTCCAAGCTCGAACGTTTCGTCTGCGCCGAGATGAACGAACCGGCTGGGAAAGAGCGTGTTGATCTCGGAGAACATCTGCCGGATGAGAGGGAGCGAGCCCGGCTGGCCCGGCGCCAGCACATGTCCGTGCGGCGTCTCTCCGAGGGGCGAATAGATCTCGTACTTCAGCACATGATGCAGATGGCCGAACGCTTCCTGTTCCGGGATGATGTCGATGTGATAGTTGGCTGCGTACGCGACGAGCGCCTTCACATCAGCGTGGCTGAGCGCGCCGCCCGGCGGCGCAATCAACGGATTCGAGTCATAAGCGAGTGTGTGCTCGAAGTAAGGCGAGAAAGTGTTGATCTTATACGCGGCGAATGTCCGGATCTGCTTTTTCTGGAAGTCGAGCGTTGGCACCGGGCCACGTGAGAGATCGTCGTGGAATCCACGGTAGCGCATCGCCGGCCAGTCGCGAATCGTCGCGCGATAGAGTTTGGCCTGGTCGCCGTCGCCACTCACGATCTGCTTCACGGTCTGGGCGCCGTAGAACACGCCGGCCGAGGTTGTGCCGATGACGACGATGCGATTGCCGTCGGGGGTGATGACGTAGCCTTCGTCCTTCATCGCCGGATCGAGCTTGAGCGAATGGCGCCGTAGGACGTTCTGGGCCGTAGAAGCCTGCGCGCGGAGGAGCACGACGTGGGGACCTGGCCCTGTCTCGCCAGTGACTACGCGAATCCCGCGCTCCGTCAGTGCATTCGCGAGATCCAAAGCCGCAAACCGATCTTCAGCATTCGCCGGCCGGGCGACGGTGATCCCGTTTGGCACGGACACCGACCCTTCCACCCGCATCTCCCGCGGCTGGGGAATGAGGCGGAGATCCGTTTGAGCCGCTGAGGGCGTAGCCAGGAGGACGGGGAAAAAAAGGACGAGAACGGGCGTAGGTTTCATTTTGTCAGTGGTCGAATATTGATCTGCGCTTACGCTCGGTTAATGTGGCGGCGCGGGTCTCCGACTGCCACTTTGTTGTCGATGACAAACGCTCGTGAGCCCTCGAGACGCGACTTCCTTACCGCATCGGCGCTCGGTCTCGTCGCGCTCGCGCCTGGCGCGAAGGGTTTCACGTGGCCCGAGGACTCGCAATTGGACGATGAACTTCTTTACGTCGGGACGTATACCGACGATGGCAAATCCAAGGGGATTTATCTCGTTCGCATGGACCGGCGCTCGGGGCAGCTGCGGTTGATTGGCTCAGTCGACGCGGGCGCGAACCCGTCGTTCCTCGCCATCCACCCGAATGGCCGCGTTCTCTACGCCGTGAATGAGGTCGAGAAGCACAACGGCAGGGCGACCGGTGCGGTCAGCTCCTTCGCGATCGCGCGCGGCACCGGCGCGCTCAGTCGACTGGGCGACCAGCCGTCGGAAGGTAGTGCGCCTTGCTTCGTGAGTGTGGACGGCAGCGGCCGGGTTGCGCTCGTCGCCAACTACGACGGCGGCAGTGTCGCGCTGCTGCCTATTCAGTCCGACGGATCACTCGCGCCCGCGACATCCGTCGTAAAGCACACGGGCAGCGGACCGATCGCTGATCGCCAGAGCGAGCCGCACGCACACTGCATCATTGCCGATCCGTCCAACCGGTTCGCGCTCGCCGCTGACCTCGGCGCCGACCGCGTGTTCGTTTATCATCTCGACGCCGAAGTCCATAAGTTGCGCCACGTTGAGGGCGGCGACGCGGTCATGCGCGCGGGAGCGGGCCCCCGACATCTTGCGTTCCATCCAACGCTGCCACTAGTGTTCGTCGCCAACGAGCTCGATTCCACGGTGGCCACGCTTCGCTTCGACGCCGAGCGGGGGAAGCTGTCTCCGATCGATACGCGTTCGACGCTTCCGCCGGGCTGGACAGGTACGAATTACCCTGCCGACATCCACGTCGCACCATCGGGCCGCACGTTGTACGTGTCGAACCGCGGCCACAATAGCATCGCCGCGTTCTCAGTAGCGTCTAGCGGCGCGCTTACACTAGATCAGGTGGTCTCCACGGATGGCGACTGGCCGCGCAACTTCAGCCTGGATCCGACCGGTCGGTGGCTGCTCGTTGCAAATCAGAAGTCCAATTCGATAGTGGTGTTCGGTCGCGATCAGGAGAGCGGCAAATTGACACCGACACGCCAGCGGATTGCGTTACCGAGTCCGGTCTGCCTCCGATTCCGAGCGCATGTGTCCTGAGAGCACAGCGAACGCTATCTACGACCGCGTGATTCTCGGCGGGCGCGTCATTGATCCTGAGTCCAACCTCGATGCGGTCCGCAATATCGGACTCCTCGACGGACGAATCGCCGTAATCACGACACAAGCCATCCATGGCCGGGACACGATCGACGCGCGCGGCCTCGTCGTCGCCCCCGGCTTCATAGATCTTCACGCCCACGGACAGACGCCGGAGACATACCGGTTCTATTCGCTTGACGGAGTGACGACAACTCTGGAGCTCGAGCTCGGAACATCGGATGTCGATGCCTGGTACCGCGAGCGAAGTGCCGCCCAACTAATCAACTATGGCGTGAGCATCGGCCACATCAAAGTCAGGATGGCGGTGATGCACGATCCCGGCACCTTCATGCCGGTCGGCGAGGGAGCCTATCGCGTCGCGTCGCCCGCGCAGATTGGCGAGATCGCGGAGCGCATTGAGATTGGCCTCGGTGAGGGCGCGGTCGACATCGGCGCTGGGTTTCCGTACACGCCGGCGGCCACGCGAGATGAGCTGTTGGCCGTATTCACCATCGCCGCAAAGACAAAAACGCCAGTACACCTGCACATAACGCCGGGCGTCGCCGGTCTGAAAGAAGCGCTCTCGCTCGCCAGCGAAACCAACGCTCCGCTACATGTGGTCCACATAAATAGTTCAGCCCTTGCCGAAACGCCCGTCATGCTGGAGATGATCAGAGATGCGCGGGCTCGCGGACACGACGTGACGACGGAGGCGTATCCTTACGCTGCGGGAATGACAGAGATTCAGTCGGCCACCATACAAGACATCTATAAATCCGCGCCCGATGAGCGCCTGGGCGACCTGGAATGGCCGAGTACGGGCGAGCGGTTGAATCGCGAAACCTTTCAGCGATATGGCCGGATCGGCGGACCAATCGTGGTCCACACCAACACCGAGCAGATGGTCGCCGCGGCGATAACCAGTCCACTCACCATCATTGCGAGCGATGCATACTGGCAAAACGGCACGGGCCATCCACGCACAACGGGGACCTTCTCCAGGGTGCTCGGCCGCTACGTGCGCGAGACCCACTCTCTCTCATTGATGGAAGCAATCAGCAAGATGACGCTGATGCCGGCGCAGCGACTCGAGGCGCGAGTACCGGCGATGAGGCACAAGGGGCGCTTGCGAGCTGGCGCGGACGCGGACATTACCATCTTTGACCCGGCGACGGTGGTGGATCGGTCGACGTACCGAGAGCCATCGTTGTCGCCTATTGGCATTCAGCACGTTATCGTGAACGGTGTGTCAGTGGTCGCGAATGCGCGGGCCGTCGAGGGCGTCGCGCCGGGGAGGGCTGTACGGGCACCAATTGACCAGCGCCGCACGCGAGGAACAAGCCCGGTACAAGTGAGTGACCCCTAGGAGACGACGTGAAGGTGGGAGGGCGTTGCGGTGGGTCGCCGCAGCGTACTGATTACGAGGGGTCGACACCTTCGCAGGTCGGACCTCGTAAGAAATCGTAGCCGTCGGTCGAACTCCCGCAAACACCAACACCCGGAATCGGATCATGAATGTCCTCGCCAACGACATCGCAATCGCAATCGTTTTTGCAATAACACGCTGGATGCTGAAGACGTGGCTGAGCCATCGGGAGAAAATGAAAGGCCT
>CATPBN010000094.1 GCA_955652635.1 uncultured Gemmatimonadaceae bacterium | reverse complement strand
AGGCCCGAGCTTCACTATCAAGGCGAATCGCAGCTGGACGCTCAACATCAGGACCTCGAATCTGTCGCTTTGGACGTACACGGGCTTACTGGGCGGCACGAAGCCGATCAGCGACCTGACCTGGTCCAACGCACTCGCGGGATCATACGTCGGAATTGCCTCGAGCGACGCGATCTTTCTGTCGGGAGCGGGCGCCACGAACGGCCTCGCCGCGCAGGCATACTTCAAGACCGTTTGGGCAGCCGGCTTCACGCAGCCAAGTAACGTGCCAGGTGTCTACAGCTTGCCAATCGTTTTCACTCTCTCGGCGCCTTAGTCGAGGCGATTCAAACCAACGTTCCTTTAGAGGTCTGATCCATATGCGCAACAAAAAGGGTTTTACGCTTATTGAACTTCTGATCGTCGTCGTCATCATCGGCATTCTTGCCGCGATTGCGATTCCGAAGTTTGCGAACACGAAGGACAAGGCGTATGTCGCCGCGATGAAGTCTGACCTTCGTAACCTCGCGACGTATGAAGAGCAGTTTGCCGCCGACAACAACGGCGCGTATTTCTCGGGCACAGCGTCGAACCTGGCGCCGCTTCAAGGGTTCACGCCGTCGCAGAACGTAACGATCGTCGCCATAGCACTTGCGGGTCCGCCGCAAACATGGACCGCGACTGCAACGCACACGCAGTCACCCAAGACCTGCTCCAACGCGACCGGCACAATAGTCTGCGCGTAAGTTGTAGTAGATCGAGAGCTGCTACAGCTGAAGCGAATAAAGCGGGGACGGCGAAAGCTGTCCCCGCTTTATTTACGTGATGGCTCTACGATATGAAACGTGAACGCGCCCGGAGGGACTCGAACCCCCAACCTTCTGATCCGTAGTCAGATGCTCTATCCAATTGAGCTACGGGCGCCCACACTCACGCTGCTCGCCGACGCGGACTGGCGTTCACAACCTTCTGATCCGTAGTCAGATGCTTCGGCTCGCAATGTATGGGCGGTACAAGACTCGAACTTGTGACCTCCACGATGTCAACGTGGCGCTCTAACCAACTGAGCTAACCGCCCCTCCTCGCACCAGAGAGCGGGAAACGGGACTCGAACCCGCGACCCCAACCTTGGCAAGGTTGTGCTCTACCAACTGAGCTATTCCCGCGAACAAACAGCCGTTCTAGGCTCCACGCCAGCCATGGAGGTGAGGGGAATCGAACCCCTGACCTCTTGAATGCCATTCAAGCGCTCTCCCAACTGAGCTACACCCCCGGCATCTCCCTGACGGTGCACAAAACACCCGACAGGAACCGCGAAGGATATCCAAGGGTATGATCGATGTCAAGAAATTTGCTATGGCTAAAAGGCCAACGGCCAGTATCTTGCAGCGCTTCTACAACCTGGATTTTCGATTGCTCTGCAGCGCTTTTGCTTTTGCGCTCCCAGGTTGTCGAATCAACACTAATCCGCTCGCATTGCTGGCCTCAAAAAGGCTGCATTCGCATAGGCTTTCACTGTAGTACCAAGAGGTATGCACCAATGGCTGAAGTAAAGCGCCGCCGCAAAACGGCCGTCGCCGGAATCGCTCCGAGTGAGCCCGAAAGGGACATTCTCGATCAGTACCTATATGAGGTCAGCACTTATCCGCTGCTCAAAGGTACCGAGGAGATTGACGTTGCCCGTCGGATCAGGGCCGGAGACCCAGACGCTCTCCAGGAGCTCGTGCAGCGCAACCTGCGCTTCGTGATCTCTGTAGCGAAAAAGTACCAGAACCGCGGCATGCCTCTCATCGACCTGATCGGCGAAGGCAACGTTGGCTTGCTGACGGCTGCCCGCAAGTTCGATCCGGATCAGGGCGTGAAGTTCATCTCGTACGCTGTGTGGTGGATCCGCCAGGCGATTCTGTCGTCGCTGGCGCGCCAGGGCCGCACGGTGCGCGTACCACTGAACCGCACCGCCGACCTCTCGCGCATCATCAAGGCGTCGGAGATTCTGCGTCAGAAAATGCGCCGGGAACCGACCCCCGAGGAGCTGTCGCAGCTCACCGGACTGTCGGTGGACGTAGTGCAGTCGCTCGCCGCGCTCAACACCGGTGACGTACGCCTGGATGCCCCCATGGATCCGGAAGGCGATCGCTCTCTCATCGAGCGGTTCGTCGCCGACGAGATGCCCGACACCGAAGAGGAGGCAATGAACCGCTTCCTCAACGATGAGATCGAGACCGCGCTGTCCACGCTTCCCCCGCGGGATGCAAAGGTCCTCCGCCTGTATTTCGGGCTCGAGGGCGGGCGCGAGCACACGCTCGAAGAGATTGGATCTCTGCTCGGCGTCACCCGCGAAAGGGTGCGCCAGCTTCGTGACCGCGCTTTGAAGCGGTTGCGCGAGGGCGATGTAGGAAGAGCGCTCGGTAGCTTCGCAGCATAAGGATCTGAGCGCAGTGCAGAAAGGGACGAGCTGAGCTCGTCCCTTTTTTTGTGCCCTGACGTGTCGATTTTGGCCGCCTTTGTTCGACGCATATGTAGAACGAGACAAACCTTCATCCCGACATGCTGCTCGCTAGAGCAGGAGAAATCATCATGCGATTCCTGAGCATCTACAAAAGCGTCGAAACGGGTGGTCCTACGCAGAAAGAGATTGAAGTAATGGGCAAGCTCGTTGAAGAGGGCATGAAAGCAGGTACCCTCCTCGCCACTGAGGGATGCTTGCCCAGCTCCAAGGGCGCGCGCGTTCGCCTTTCGAACGGCAAGGTGAAGGTGACCGACGGGCCTTTCACCGAATCCAAGGAGGTAGTCGGCGGGCTTGCCATCCTTCAGGCCAACTCGAAGGAGCACGCCATTGAATTGGTGAAGGAATTCCTTCACGTAGCTGGCGATGGAGAGTGTGAGCTTCGGCAACTATACGATGGCGACCCGAGCGCGGCGTAGCGTCCAGGGCACCACGTAAAGGGACGAGCTTCGCTCGTCCCTTTTTCTGTAGGCGAAACTACCCCTTCCCTCGCGGGAAGCTGCCTCCATCTTTGTGACATGATCAAGCTGATCGACGTTCACAAAGCCTTCGGTCCGAAAAAAGTCCTCGAAGGTTTTTCGCTCGAGGTCAACGAGGGCGAGACCATGATTCTCATCGGGTTCTCGGGGAGCGGGAAGTCGGTAGCGATCAAGCACATCGTCGGGCTGCTCGAGCCCGATCGGGGTACGGTCATCGTCGACGGCCAGGAAGTGCCGGTTCTCCCGCGCGACGAGCTGTACGCGCTCAGATCCCACATCGGTTACGTCTTTCAATTCGCCGCGCTGTTCGATTCGCTCTCGATCTGCGACAACGTCGCGATGGGTTTGCGCAAGGAAGGCCGGCTCCCCGAGCGCGACATCATGAAGCGCGTCGCCGAAGCGCTCGAGTTGGTGGATCTTCCCGGCGTCGAATCCAAATTCCCCGCCGAGCTCTCCGGCGGAATGCGCAAACGGGTCGGCATCGCGCGCGCGATCGCGCGGCAGCCCAAGTACATCCTCTACGACGAGCCGACTACCGGACTCGATCCCGTCACGAGCGCGATCATCGACCAGCTCATGATCCGGATGCGGGAGAAGCTCGGCGTCACGAGCATCGTCGTCACCCACGACATGCGCAGCGCCTACACGGTTGGGTCGCGGATAGCGATGCTCTTCGAAGGCAAGGTGCGGCAGGTCGGCACCGTCGACGAGATTCAGCAGACGCGCGATCCGATCGTCCGGCAATTCATCGAAGGGAAGCCGGACCTCGACACAGTGGACGCCGGAGTCTAGGAGTGGCTGCGACCGATATCTCGACGATGCCGACGCTCGTCGTCCATTTGGAACGCGAGCGCGCGCGCTCGCTTGTCCGCTCCGCGTTTCCAAGACGCCGGTGGAAGATCATCTCCACTCGATCCGCGGAAGAGCTGGAATCGGTATTCCGCCGGGTTCTCGTCGATGCGGCGCTCATTGACCTCGGGACGCCGGACGAGGATGTGTGGAAGGCAGCCGCATTCGCAGCCGAGTTTCCGAGCGCGCCGTTCTTCGGAATCCTGCCGCTCCGTCCTTCCGACACGCCGGCTGTGGCCAGGTGCGCGGGTCTCGGCTTCGTCGACTTCATCGTCGATGGAATCGACGACAACGCCGCGCGGGACCTCGTGCTACCGCACGCTTTCTCCACCCGGTTCCGTCACGCACTGAGCGAGCCGCCGCAGTCCCTCGGACTTACGACTCAGTTGCAACGCAGTGCGTGGGAAGTGGTCGTCGCACACTCCGGCCGCCCGGTCACGACGACGGCACTGGCAAAAACGGTCGGTCTCAGTCGCGAGCATCTGAGTCGAAACTTCGCCCGACCGGGCGCACCAAACCTCAAACGTGTAATCGATCTCGTTCGTCTCGTCGCGGCGGCGGAGCTGGCCAAGAATCCGGGCCACGACATTAGAGACATCGCACGCATTCTCGACTTCGCATCCTCATCGCACCTGGCGGTGACGGCGCAAAGGATCTTCGGAACCAGGCCGGCATCGCTTGCTCGCCTTCGCACTACCGATCTCATCGACCGATTCGCTCAAGGGCGCACGAGAAGCAGGACATAAAAGACCTGCAACTGATGACGACCGGCCGGGGGCTGTCGGCGAGCCGGCTCGGGCTCCGGGCTAAACCCCGAGAGTCTTTCGCGCCGGCCCAGGTTTTCCAGAGGCTTCATTATTGCCCGTAACGGGAGCTTGTGATAAATTTCACAAGCTAAGCAAACCCCTCCGGCGAGGCCCAAAAGGCTCCCGCTCAGCCCAGGTTCAGAGCACAAAAGATCATGGCCACCGAGACGACTCTTCGCCCAGGCGAAATCAAGGACATACTCCTCCGCGAGATCGAGGCGGCCGACCTCCACGAGCTGGACGTCGAGGAAGTCGGGACCGTCCTCGAGGTGAAGGACGGCATCGCGCGCATTTACGGACTCGGCAAAGCGATGGCGGGTGAGATGCTCGAGGTCACTTCGTCCGAGACGGGCGAGAAGATCACTGCGCTGGCGCTCAATCTCGAAGAAGACAACATCGGATCGGTGGTCCTCGGCGATTACCTCCAACTGAAGGAAGGGGACGAAGTACGCCGCACCGGACGCGTGCTCGAGGTTCCGGTCGGACAAGAGCTCGTCGGCCGAGTTGTGGACCCACTCGGCCGCCCGCTCGACGACCATGGCCCGATCAACGCCAAACACGCGCGCAAAGTCGAGTCCGAAGCGCCCGGCATCATCGTCCGACAGCCCGTCAAGGAGCCACTCCAGACGGGAATCAAGGCGATCGATTCCATGATCCCGATCGGGCGCGGACAACGCGAGCTGATCATCGGCGACAGGGGAACCGGCAAGACCGCGATCGCGATCGACACGATCATCAACCAGAAGGGAACCGGCGTCATCTGCGTGTACGTCGCCATTGGCCAGAAGAATTCCACAGTCGCTTCAGTGGTCGAGCGGCTTCGCCAGGCGGGCGCGATGGAGTACACGATCGTGGTCGTCGCCGGCGCGTCGGACCCGGCGCCGATGCAGTACATCGCGCCCTACTCCGGCTGCGCGATGGCCGAGTACTTCATGTACAACGAAGGACTGCCAACGCTGTGCGTTTACGACGATCTGTCGAAGCAGGCCGCGGCGTACCGGCAACTTTCGCTCGTTCTCCGCAGACCGCCAGGCCGCGAAGCATTTCCTGGTGACGTCTTCTATCTACACTCACGCCTGCTCGAGAGGGCCGCGAAGCTGAGCGAAGATGCGTCCGTCGTCGACGGAACGAACATTCGCAAGGCGGGCGGCTCGTTGACTGCGCTCCCAATCATCGAAACTCAGGCTGGCGATGTCTCGGCATATATCCCGACCAACGTGATCTCGATCACCGACGGTCAGATTTTCCTCGAGGCAGATCTCTTCTTTGCGGGCGTTCGCCCGGCAGTCAACGTCGGTATCTCCGTTTCCCGCGTCGGTGGCTCGGCGCAGGTGAAGGCGATGCGATCCGTCGCGGGCAGGCTTCGTCTCGACCTCGCGCAGTACCGGGAGCTCGAAGCCTTCTCCTCCTTTGCATCCGACCTGGACGCCGCCACCAAGAAGCAGCTCGAACGCGGCGCGCGCACTGTCGAAATCCTCAAGCAGCCGCAGTACCGGCCAATGGCCGTCGAGCATCAGGTGATGGTGATCTTCGCCGTCACGAACGGATTCCTCGATCAGATCGCCGTAGGCGAAATCAAGGAATGGGAGCGTGGGTTCCTCGAGTTCGTGGAGAAGCAGTTCCCGCAGGTGCCGCAGAAAATCCGCTCGGAGAAGATCCTCTCCAAGGAAACAGAAGCCGACCTCAGGCGCGCGATCGAGAGTTACAACCAGTCACGCACTCCAAAGAAGCCTTAAGCGATGGCGAAGGGACGCGAGCTGAAAGGACGAATCAAGTCCGTAGAGAACACCCGGAAGATCACGCGCACGATGGAGATGGTCGCCACCTCCAAGATGAAGCGCGCACAGGATCGTGTCGTGGCCGCGCGTCCGTTTGCCAACTCGCTGAGCGAAGTCATCGCGAATCTCTACACGCCCGAGCTGGCCGAGCGTTTTCCGCTGCTGCGGCAACCTGCATTTGTAAAAAAGGCGGCAGTCATTGTGCTCACGAGTAATCGCGGACTCGCCGGAGCTTTCAACGCCAATCTGCTCAAGGAAGCGCGTGCTCTGCTCGCCCGCCTCAAGGAGACGAATGTCGAGCCCGAGCTGCACGTCATCGGCAAGAAAGGACTGGGATATTTCCGCTACGTCGGCCGCGAAGTCGCCTCCAGCCGCATCGACGTCACTGATCGGCCGACGGCGCAGAACGCTGCGGAGATCGTGGACGAGCTGATCCGGCGTTTCTCGTCGGCGGAGATCGACGCCGTATATGTCGTGTACGCGAAGTTTCAGTCGGCGCTCTCCACACCGCCGGCGACGCAGATGATTCTGCCGGTGACTCCCCCGGAGCGCACCGGACCACAACCGGACTACATCCTTCTGCCGTCGGCGGAAGTGATTCTCACGCAACTCCTGCCGTCATATGTGCGCAACTCGGTTTATCGCGCGCTCGTCGAGACGGCAGCAGGTGAGCAGGGCGCCCGTCGCACCGCGATGAAGAACGCGACCGACAACGCGGGCGAGATGCTCAACGTGTTACGCCGCACATTCAACCGCGCCCGCCAGGCGCAGATCACGCAGGAAATCGCCGAGATAGTCGGCGGTTCTGCTGCGCTAGAGGGATAATCATGGCAACTGCCGTTCGTTCGGAAAAAAAGAAGCCCCGCACCGCCGAAGAGAAGAAGGTGAACTTCGGAAGGATCGTGCAGGTCATAGGCCCTGTGCTCGATGTCGCGTTCGAGTCCGATCACCTGCCCGAGCTCTACAACGCGTTGCGGATTCGCGGCAAGACCGATGCGGGCTTCGACATCGATGTCATCGTCGAGGTCCAGCAGCATATCGGCCGCAACCAGGTGCGCGCGGTCGCGATGTCGTCGACCGATGCGGTAGTGCGCGGAATGGAGGTCGAAGACACCGGCGGCCCGATAACGGTGCCGGTTGGCGAAGCGGCGCTCGGCAGAATTCTCAACGTCATTGGCAAGCCGGTGGATAACGGGCCGCCAATTCCGGATGACGTCGAACGCTGGCCGATTCACCGACCGTCTCCAGAGTTCGCGAACCTCGAACCCAAGACGGAGGTGTTCGAGACGGGCATCAAGGTCATCGACCTGATCGCCCCGTTCGTCAAAGGTGGAAAGATCGGATTGTTCGGCGGCGCCGGAGTTGGAAAGACCGTCGTCATCATGGAGCTCATCAACAACGTGCAGAAGGGGCATGGCGGAAAGTCGGTTTTCTGCGGTGTCGGTGAGCGCACCCGCGAAGGCAACGATCTCTACCTGGAGATGAAGGAATCAGGCGTCCTGAACTCCACGGCCCTGATCTATGGACAGATGAACGAGCCGCCAGGAGCGCGTCTTCGCGTGGGCCTCACCGGACTCACGGTCGCCGAGTACTTCCGCGACGTCGAGAACGCCGACGTTCTCGTCTTCATCGACAACATCTT
>CATPBN010000093.1 GCA_955652635.1 uncultured Gemmatimonadaceae bacterium | reverse complement strand
GTAGAAGCAAGGGCCCGTGGAAAACCTGTCCTAGCTATCTGCCGGGGCATTCAGATTCTCAACGTCGCCCTCGGCGGAACGCTCGTACAGGATATTCCGTCACAATGGGGTACCAAGATCGCGCACGACGAAGATTCTGCGCGCGACACGCGCTCCCACGAGATCTCCATCGAGCCAGGCTCTTTGATCGCTCGAGCCGTCGGCGCTCAGCAAGTTACGGTCAATTCGTTTCACCACCAGTCGGTGAAGCGCGTCGCCGATGGACTACGCGTCACGGCCCAGTCACCGGATGGAATCATCGAAGGACTCGAGTCAACCGGCGATTGGTGGGTGATGGGGGTACAGTGGCATCCCGAGGAGATGAACGACTCCCCCGAGCCCTGGGACCGCGGTCTCTTCAAGGCATTCGCACAAAAGCTCGGAGCGTAGTGGAACAACCGCGGATTATTCACATCGATTCCGGTCGCAGTTGGCGCGGCGGCCAACGCCAGGTTTTCTTGCTCGCGACCGGGCTCAGGGATCTCGGCTATCGCGTGCTCGTGGTGGCGCCAACCGGCTCTCCCCTGATCCGCCGCGCCGAACGGGCGGGACTGCCCACTTACCGGCTCACGATCCGTGGAGAGTGGGATATCCGCGCCGCGCGCGAGCTGCGAGCCGTCGCTCGCGAGTGGGGCGCCAATATCGTTCACGCCCACGACGCACGCTCTCACTCCGTCGCTCGTTTCGCGCTCCTAGGCAAGAGAAAGATTCGCTTCATCGTGACGCGCCGCGTCGCGTTTCCTCCGAAACAGGTTCGCCTCAAGTACCGGCACGGGGTCGACGCTTACATCGCGATCTCACACGCCGTGAGAGGAGTGATGGTCAAAGCCGGGGTTCCCGCCAATCGAATCGACGTCGTTTACTCCGGAATCCCGGCGCCGCAAGTGAAGCGTCCGCGAAATTGGCGCCGAGAGCGGGGCTGGCCGGCGAGCACCGTCATCTGCGGCATTGTGGGAGCGATGACCCAGGAAAAGGGACTGGACATGATCAGCGGAATTGCTCGCCGGCTACCGGGGGACGTGTTCAGGCGCACGCGTCTCGTTCTGCTCGGCGGAAAAGGCAAGGGCGGGACCAGCGTGGCCGGCGTGGAAGGATTCGATGCGGGCTTCGTCGACGAGATTCACGACGCGATCGCCGGCCTCGATGTGCTGTGGCACCCATCGCGGTCAGAAGGATTGGGGACGTCCGTTATCGATGCGATGGCCATCGGGGTCCCACCGATAGCTTTTGCCGTCGGTGGATTGCCCGAGGTCATCGAGGACGGAAAGAGCGGAATCCTTGTGCCGGCCGGCGACATCAGCGCATTCGCGCGCGCGGCGTCAGAGCTCATTACCAACGACGCGCTGCGAGCCAGGCTCGCAGCAGGCGCCAAGGCCAGAGCCAGTGAATTCGACTCGAAGACGATGATCGAACGAACTGCTGAGGTGTACGATAGAGTGTTCGCGGGGTAGCGAGTAATCGTCTGTTACTCCTATCTTGCCTCTGACAGCTTCTCCCTCACACCCATTAACTCGAATCTGCCGTGCTCTACATCTGTATTCCGACCTACAACGAGGGTCCAACTGTCGGTGTGCTCCTCTGGCGCATCCGTCGTGTTTTTCAGGACTACTCGCGCGAGTATGAGATCATCGTGTACGACGACGGCAGCACCGACGGCACCCGCGAGACTGTCGAGCCGTACGCGGACGTGATCCCGCTCACCGTGCTGAGGGGTGAGCAGCGCAAGGGATTCGGGTTTGCCATCGACAAGCTCGTTCGCGAAGTCTCCCGCCGCACGCGATACGCCCGCCGTGATGCATTGATAATGATGCAGGCGGATTTCACGGATCAGCCGGAGCACATCCCGGAGCTGGTCAAACGATTTGAAGGAGGGGCCGACATAGTTGCGGCCAAGCAGGAGCTGAGCGAGGCGCCCGCGCCGGTGCAGAGGCTTCGTCGCTTTGCCGATTGGATCCAGCGGGCGGGATTGCCGAAGACTGACGCCGATCCGTTCACTACCTACCGCCTCTACCGCATCTCGGTGCTCCGCGAAATGCTCAAGGTGCTGGGTGACAAGCCGGTCGTGACAAGCAGCGGATGGGCCGCAAACGCCGAACTCCTTCTCAAGGCACGGAGATTTGCGCGCAGATTGGAGACGGTCGATCTGGCGCCGCGCTACGATGTGCGCACCCGGGAGACCCGAGTCCGGCCTTTTGCGGATGCCTTGAATCTCTTCCGCTTCAGTCGAAGGGCGCGCGTTCTCGCGGCGGCTGCCAAGGGAGCCGGGTGAAATCCGCAATCCTTGCTCGCATCGCTCTCGTTGCCATTGCAGCCGCCACGACTGCGTCAGCGCAGGATCCCGTCACGGCGACTATGGCAACACCGTCGTTCGTCGTCGTGAATGGCGTCAAGCGCGCCAAAGTTCCGTTCGGCGCCGGGGAGCGGTTGGAATACGACGTGAAATTTGGCAAGCTTAGAGTCGGCAACGCGCACATGGAAGTCGTCGCGCTGGACAACCTTCGTGGCCGTCCCGCCTGGCACACAGCATTCTGGGTGCAGGGTGGAAACTTCCTTTATCGCGTCGACGACGTGTACGAGAGCTGGATGGACGCGGAATCGCTCTCCTCGCTCCGGTTCGTGCAGGATCTGGAGGAGGGCGGCAAGGATACCGAGCGGCGATTCGAGATCTATCCGGAGCGCGCGATTTTCATTCAGACTTCGAACAAACCGGCAACGGAAGAGCCTTCGGTGGGCCAGCCCCTCGACGATGGCTCATTCCTCTATTTCGTCCGCACGATTCCGCTCGTCGTCGGACAGACCTACGACTTCAACCGCTACTTCCGCCCGGATCGGAATCCGGTCCGGATTCGCGTATTGCGGAAAGAGCGGATCAAGGTGCCCGCCGGCACCTTCAATGCACTCGTCATTCAGCCCGTGATCAAGACGAAGGGAATTTTTTCCGAGAACGGTCACGCTGAGATCTGGCTCTCGGACGACGATCGGCACATCATGCTTCAGCTCAAGTCCAAGCTCTCCTTCGGCTCGCTGAACCTTTATCTCAAGTCCTACTTCCCATCGCCAAACCCGTAGACGGTAATCACGGCTCCCGCTCGCGCCCCACATCTCCCAAGCGAGGGGGAGCGGGAGCGAAATCGGCTAGCTCGGCGTCCAAGAGCATCGCGGAAGCCGATCTCTCGAAGGTGCGCACCGTTCCCATAGAGCGGCGCCCGAACAAAGTTGCCGCAGCCGAGTTTGCATCGCCGCCCGGCAAGGACCGCAGCTTCTCCGCCTTTCTCAAATCGCTTCCCGACGTCCTGGTGGCGCGCGACTTCCTTCGTGTAGTAGACGCGGTTGCATCGGCAAAGAACAATGGTCGGGCAGTCGTCGTCATGCTCGGGGGTCACATTGTCAAAACCGGGCTGGCGCCGCTCCTCATCGATCTTATGACACGCGGAGCGATCACCCATCTCGCGATGAACGGCTCGGCCGCGATCCACGACTACGAGATCGCCCGCTTCGGCGCCACGTCGGAAGATGTCGCGCGCGGACTCGTGGACGGCACCTTTGGAATGGCGGAAGAGACCGGACGCGGAATGAATGAGGCGTTCATCGCCGGGATGAAGAACGATTGGGGGATGGGCGAGGCTCTCTCGCGGGCGCTCGAGACGTTGCCGCTGTCGAATGCGGATCTGTCGGTGATGCTCTCGGCGCACAGGCTTGGAATTCCCTGCACCGTTCACGCCGCGCTGGGAGCCGAGATCATTCATCAGCACCCGGCGGCGAGCGGCGCCGCGATCGGCGACACCAGTCACCGCGATTTCCGCAGGCTCGCCGCGTCGCTTCCCGCACTGCACGACGGCGGAGTTGTGCTGAATCTGGGGAGCGCGGTGATAATGCCGGAGGTTTTCTTGAAAGCGCTAACGATTGCGCGCAATCTCAACAACGGCAGGCCGACCGGATTCACGACGTGCGATCTCGACATGCAACGGCACTATCGTCCGCGGGTAAACGTCGTGCAGCGTCCGACTCAGGGGACCGGAAAGGGTTATGAGATCACGGGGCACCACGAGATCATGGTTCCGTTGCTGGTTTGGGGAGTTGTCGAGGCTCTCGAGCGCTGATCAAGGATCTAGGCGTTTCCTAGATATCTACGACCTGAAGCAGGGAGCTCTCAGGTAAGGACGCTGAAGCT
>CATPBN010000092.1 GCA_955652635.1 uncultured Gemmatimonadaceae bacterium | reverse complement strand
GGCAACCCGGCTCAGCATTCAAGCCAATCGTGTACTCCGCGGCGGTTCAGAACGGTAGACCAGCCTCGTACATGGTCAACGACAGTCCGCTCGTTCTCCCGGTCCCGGGACAGCCAGAGTGGGCGCCGCAGAACTACGATCTGAAATTCCTCGGCGAAATCCCGCTGCGGCAATCTCTCTACGAGTCGCGCAACGTCTCCACCATCCGGCTCGGCATGGAGCTGGGCGAACAGGCCGTCATCAATGAAGCAAGAAACTTCGGCATCACCACTCCAATCCCGCCGTATCCCTCGATTCACATCGGTGCGGCGGAGGTCTTCCCGATCGAGCTGATCTCCGCGTACACCGCGTTCGCGAATCTGGGCGTACGCGCTACTCCCAACGCGATCATCCGGGTCGAGAATGCGAAGGGAGAGATCTTATGGCAGACAACTCCCACTCGCTCACAGGTCCTCTCGCCGGAAGAAGCGTGGCTGATGGTCGACATGATGAAGGACGTCGTGCGCCGAGGAACCGCTGCCGCAAGCGTGTGGGGCGCCGGATTTCACTATCCGGCGGGGGGAAAGACCGGAACGACTAACGACGGCACCAACGTCTGGTTCATCGGCTACACCGCTGATCTCGTCGCCGGCGCGTGGATGGGTTTCGATCGTCCGCAGAAAATCAAGGAAAACGCTCAGGGTGGCGTGCTCGCCGCGCCGGCATGGACTGCATTCATGACCGAGGTATACCGCAGAAAGCCGCCGCCGCCGGATTGGCCGCGGCCGATTTCGATCGTTACGCGTGACATCGACATCAGCAGCGGGTTGCTGCAGACACCGTACTGCCCGCGCAATCTGGTCACGACGGAGTTCTACATCTCCGGAACGGAGCCGACGCGCGACTGCGACAAGCACGGGCAGTACGCAAATCCCGGATTCACACCAGTCGACACGTTTAGCACGATTCCGTTGACACCGCCCACAAATCGCGCTCAGACTCCGATTACCGTGACACCGCCGCCAATTCAACCAGGCTACGAGGGAGTTCAGTCGCGCAATCAGTCGCGGGCTCCAACGGTTTTCGATACCACGCGCGCCAGCACCGCTCGGCGCGACAGTGCCCGCGCCAACGCCAATCGCCGTGATACGAGCCGGGGCAACATCATTCGACGCGACACCGCGCGCGCGAGAACCGACACGAGCCCGACGGTCGCTCCACCGCCGGCAATGACCCCGCGCTGATGCGCTACCACGCGCGCTGGGTGCTCCCTATCACCCAGCCGCCGATTGAAAACGGAACCGTTGTCGAGAGCGACGGAGTTATCACATACGTCGGTCCCCGTTCGGCCGCGCCGCGTGGTGACGACTATGACCTCGGCGATGCGATCCTTCTCCCGGGCCTCATCAACGCCCACACCCATCTCGAGCTCACCGCGATGCGCGGATTCCTCGAGGATTGTCGATTCACCGGGTGGATAGACAAGCTGCGGCAGAGCCGAAACGAGGTCATGAGCGACGAGATGCTGCTCGATTCCGCGCGCTTCGGAGTGATGGAAGGACTCGTCGCGGGAATCACGACTTACGCCGACACGTGCTCGAGCGGAGTCGCGATGCGCGCCATGAACGAGCTGGGCGTGCGCGGCATCATGTACCAGGAGGTGTTTGGGCCCGATCCTTCGCACGCGGACGCGGCGATGCGCGAGCTCGAGGACCGCATCGAGAAGCTCGAGCTGGAGCGGACAGACCTCGTGGCTCTCGGGGTATCTCCTCACGCGCCGTACACGGTGTCGGACCGTCTCTATCGCGCAGCGGCGGAATTCGCGAACGCACGGCGCCTGCCCCTGGCCATGCACATCGCTGAAAGTCAGGCGGAGTACGATATCGTCGCGAATGCGCGCGGTGATTTCGCCGACCGGTGGGAGCGTCGCGGCATCGCGGTCACGCGACGGGCGCGCTCACCAATCGAGCTGCTCGATCGACAGGGAGCGCTCGACCGCGGTCCGCTCCTTATTCACTGCGTCCGAGTAGATGAGGACGACATAAAAATCATGACTCGGCGAAGCTGCTCGGTGGCGCACTGTCCCGCCTCGAATGCGAAATTCGGCCACGGCATCGCGCCGCTTCTCACGCTCATCTCGGCGGGGATTCGCGTCGGAATCGGCTCGGATTCAGTCGCCAGCAACAACCGCATGGACATTCTCGACGAAGCGCGACTGGCCGTCCTGATCCATCGAGGCGCGACGCAACGGCACGACGCATTCGGTGCGCACCAGGCTCTCGAGCTCGCGACGATCGGTGGCGCGCGGGCCTTGGGAATCGACTCACGCGTCGGATCACTGGAGCCCGGCAAGGACGCCGATCTCGCCGCATTCCGGACGGACATCGCGCGCACGACACCGCTCGGCGATCCCTATTCAGCGGCCATTTTCGCCCTGCCGGGACGGTCGGCAGAGCTCGTTACGGTGCGGGGCAGGGTGCTCGTGGAGCGCGGACGCGCCCGATCGGGAGACGCGGCGCTCGCCCAGAGGGTCCGGGAAATTGGCGCTGCTCTCGCTTCATGGGTTCCCGCTTGATATCTTCAACAATCCTCTGAGCGGGAAGCCTTACTCAATGGCGGCAGTAGACAACCACCACCGTATCTGGCGGGACGGGAAGTTCGTGGACTGGGACGACGCCACGATTCACGTCATGAGCCACGTAGTCCACTACGGCTCGAGCGTGTTCGAGGGCATTCGCTGCTACGCGACGCCCGGCGGACCGGCCGTGTTCCGACTGGACGCGCACATGCGCCGTTTCGCGGATTCGTGCCGGATTTACCGGATGCCGCTCAAGTACTCGATCGATGATATGTCCCGGGCCGCGGTCGAAACGGTCGCCGAAAATGAATTGCCGCACTGTTATCTCCGGCCCGTCGCGATTCGAACCGGTGAGCAGATGGGTGTGCTGCCGACCGACACGCCGCTCGAGGTCTTCATCATTCCCTGGACCTGGGGCGCGTATCTCGGAGCCGACGCTCTAAAAAATGGCGCGGATGTTTGCGTCTCCAGCTGGAGGCGCCCCGCCCCCGATACGATTCCGATGATGGCGAAAGCCGGCGGAAACTATCTGAATGGGCAGTTGTCCAAGATGGAGGCGCGCGTCGACAATTATGTCGAAGGCATCATGCTCGACTCGTTTGGCCTCGTGTCCGAGGGAAGCGGGGAGAATCTCTTCCTGGTTCGCGACGGGAAGCTGTTCACCTCGAGCATCAGCTCCGGGATTCTGAACGGAATCACTCGCGATAGCGTGATCCGGATCGCGCGCGACATGGAAATCGAAGTCGTCGAGGGTTCGATTCCTCGCGAGATGCTCTACATCGCCGATGAATTATTCTTTACAGGAACGGCTGCCGAGATAACTCCGATTCGCTCTGTCGATCGCATTCCGATCGGCACAGGGAAGCCGGGCGCAGTTACACTCGGGATCCAGCGCGAGTACATGGGCATTGCGACCGGCGCGATCGGGGACCGGTACGGTTGGCTCACGCCGGTGCCGCCACGAAAGGTGTCGACGGCCACGCGCGGGAAGGTCGCGCGAGAGCGGGTCGACAACATGTCCGCCTCGCCGATCTAACACCATTCAGCGATCGAGTTTAGGGGTCCCAGAAGGCTCTTTTTCCGGTTGTGGGAACTGTTACCGGCAACCACCGGCGTCGTGTTAATAGAAGTGGTGTATCAGATGTATATTTTTGTGGGTTTGCCCAGGAGGAGTGCTTGATCGTTGGTTGTCTGGCACTGAATGCTTCGTTCGAGCCGTTGACGATGGTTCCGCTGCGCCGCGCGCTGCGGCTGGTGATTGATGGAAAAGCGGAGATCGTCGAGGCTGACGCTGACCGCGTCGTGCGGTCAGAGAGATTGACGCTTCCGCGTCCGGTGGTCATCCGCCTCACGCGCTTCATTCACGTCCCCCGCCGTTTCCGCCGCCAGGTGACGAACACATTCCTCTTTGCGCGCGACCGCTATCGCTGCCAGTACTGTGGACGCCTTCAGATCGAGCTCAGGCCGCGTGAATCACTGACGCGCGATCATCTGATCCCGCTCTCCCGCGGCGGCGCGAACGACTGGACCAACGTCGTGACGGCGTGCAGTCCGTGCAACACGAAGAAGGCGAACAATCTGCCGAGCGAGATCGGGATGCACCCGATGCACCCTCCGGTCGAGCCCCACTTCGTGCACCTGAGTTGGGCTGTACGGCGGCTTACCGCGACCCAGGCCAAGTACATCCGGCTCTTCTACGGGGAAGAGACCCTGCACCACCTGGAAGACCTCGAGAATCGCGGTCCCCATCACGGGGTGCACAAGCTCAGTTAGCCTCTAGGGTTTGAATTTCCCCGTTCGTGCTTCATAGTGTCGCTTCTCCCCGCCCAGCAGCCTCACCACCAGCGTACGAACCCCCCCCCACACCGACGTCCCCTGCATTACCTT
>CATPBN010000091.1 GCA_955652635.1 uncultured Gemmatimonadaceae bacterium | reverse complement strand
GGGCGAGGTGTACCGAGGCGCCCGTCAGCTCCCGATGCACCCAGTCAGTGATGAACGGAGCGAATGGCGCCAGCAATCTGCAGGTGACTGTCAGCACCTCGTGTAGCGTAGCAAACGCCGCATGATTGTCGGTTTCCTCGACATCGTAGAAGCGGTGCCGGCTTTGGCGGACGTACCATTTCGAGACGTCCTCGTCGAAGAAAGCCATCACAGCCTTTGCGGCATTGGTCGCTTCGTAGCGGCCGAGCAAGTCGTCGGCTTCGCGTTCCACGGTCGCGAGCCGTGAAAGCACCCAGCGATCCACCAGCGGACGGTCCGCCGGCGTCGGATCCTTTTCCGAGGGCCGCCACCCGAAATTCGCGTATTCCGCGAAGATCCCCGTGTAGACGTTCTTGAAAGTGAGCAGGAATCGCCCCGCGGTGTCCCGGATTCCTGCCTCGTCGAAGCGGCGCGGTGTCCAGAGCTGGCTCGAGGTCGTGAGAAAAAGTCGAATCGCGTCAGCGCCGTAGCGTGGGATCACCGATCCGGGCTCGATAATGTTCCCGAGCCGCTTGGACATTTTTTGCCCCTCGGCGTCCAGAACCAGATCGTTGACGACGACAGAGCGGTACGGCGCGGTGTCGCCGACTGCCGGCGCATGCGCTTCGTGAGCGAGCAGGTTCTTCGGCAGCGCGTCACCCAGCCCGGTCGCGATCGCCAAGAGAGAGTAGAACCACCCGCGAGTCTGGTCGATTCCCTCCGCGATGAAATCAGCGGGGTAGTAGCGCTCGAACGTTTCACGGTTCTCAAATGGAAAATGCCACTGAGCGAACGGCATCGAGCCCGAGTCGAACCACGCATCGATCACCTCGGGGGTGCGCGTCATCGAGCCGCCGCACGTGCACTGCCAGGCGTATCGATCGATGAACGGCTTGTGCGGGTCGAACGTCTTCTCGAGCGCGACGCCAGATCTCTCCGACAGCTCGGCGAATCCGCCAATGGCCTCGGCGTGCGACGCGTCTCTGTCGCAGACCCAAATGGGAAGCGGAGTGCCCCAGTAGCGGTCGCGCGAGACCGCCCAATCGATGTTGTTCGTCAGCCACTCTCCGAATCGACCCGCTCCAACCTCGGAAGGATGCCAGTCGACGCGGGAGTTGCGGACCAGCATTGCGTCCTTGAACTCGGTGGTGCGGATGAACCACGATGTGCGCGCGTAGTAGAGCAGCGGAGTCTCGCAGCGCCAGCAGTGCGGGTATGCGTGCTCGTGCAGCGTCGATTTCCAGAGCACACCGCGCCGCTTCAGCTCTTCGAGGATTACCGCATCCGCGTCCTTCACGAACATCCCGCCGACAAGCGGCATGTCCTCGGGAAACTCGCCGCGAAGATTTACAGGCTGCAAGAAAGCCAGTCCGTTTCGCTGCCCGGCCGCATAGTCGTCGGCTCCGAACGCGGGCGCCATGTGAACGACCCCGGTTCCCTCATCGGCCGAGACGAAAGACTCACCGATGATTATTTCGTGCTTGCCCTCCTTGTACTGGACCCAGTCGAGCGGCCGCTTGTAGCGCTTGCCGACGAGATCACTGCCACGGAACGAGCGCAGGGTTTCCCAGCGACCGGCGAAATCGTCACCCAGCACGGCTGGAGTGCGAGCGAGCGCGAGAATGATCGTCTCGTCCGCTTCCGATTTCCTTTTCTGCAGCTCGACGTATTCGAGCGCCGGGTTCACCGCCAACGCGACGTTCGATACGAGCGTCCATGGAGTCGTCGTCCAGACGACGATGCGCCGCCGGGTCTTCGCGTTTTTCTCGTCGACGAGATCGAGCGCGACGTAGGCGCTCGGATCCTTGACATCCTTGTAGCCCTGCGCGACCTCGTGGCTCGACAGAGTCGTTCCGCAGCGCGCGCAGTACGGCAGAACCTTGTGCCCCCGGTACAGGCGTCCTCGACGAAACATGGTGGCGAGCGCCCACCAGACGCTTTCGATGTAATCGTTGGAGTACGTGACGTAAGGATCGGTATAGTCGAGCCAGTACCCGATTCGCTCGCTCAACTCCTCCCAGTCAGTTCGGTAACGCCAGACGCTCTCGCGACACATCTCGTTGAAGCGCTCTACGCCGATCTTTTCGATCTGTTGCTTGGCGGTCCGAATGCCGAAGTCCGTCTCGATCCTCTTCTCTACTTCGATCTCGACCGGAAGCCCGTGAGTGTCCCAACCCGCCTTTCGCGCGACGTGAAACCCACGCATTGCGCGGTGACGGCAGAAAAGGTCCTTGACCGTGCGGGAGAAAACGTGATGGATGCCCGGCCGGCCGTTGGCCGTGGGCGGTCCCTCGAAGAAGACGAACTCGGGCTTCCCTTTCGCCTGCGTGAGCGTCTGCTGGAAGAGTTTCTCCTCTTTCCAGAGAGCGAGCATTTCCATCTCTAGTTCGTCAGGCGAGCGATCGGTTGGGAGGAGGCGGAACCGTCCGGCCCCCGCTTTCGCGTCTCCGCCCGCCGACTTGACGGGACGGACGGCGGTCATTCTTGGTTCGGCCCCGACGAGTTGGAGCCGGCACCCCTGAGCGTGTTGGCGACCACGTGTGAATCAGACGCTTCAACCTCGGACAGCTGGCGCGCGATCAGCGTTCGCATCTGGGCCAGGTAGGTCCGGCGCGAGCGGTCGAGATTGTCGAGCACTTCCTCCATGCGGCGAACGTCCGCCTTGGCCCCTTCGATGATCCGCTCTCCCTCGGCCTGCGCTTCACGGAGGATGAGCTGCGCCTCCCGCTCTGCCTGCTCGCGAACTTCGCCGCGCAACTGCTGTGCGGAGACCAGCGCGTCGTTCAGCGCCTTGTCCCTGTCGCGGAACGCGCGGAGCTGCTCATGGAAGCTTCGGGCTTTCGCATCGAGGTCCTGGTTGATGCGCGTGAGCCGCTCCATCTCCTCCGCGACCTGATCCCTGAACTGATCCACGCGGGCAGGATTGTACCCGCGCAGCGAGCGACCGAAATCGTAGCGGCGCACGTCCAGAGGTGTAAGATGAAACGATTCGTCTATCATTTGGCCCTCGCTCCGAAGAGGGTGGTACCCAGCCGCACCATTGTCGCGCCTTCTTCTACAGCGATCTCGTAATCGTTCGACATTCCCATCGACAACTCCTCCGCGTGATGCCCGGCTTCGACCAAAGCCTGCCGCGCGTCGCGCGCTTCCGCAAAAGTGCGGTGCAGCGCGCTTTCCGTTGCAGTAAAGCTAGCCATTGTCATCACGCCGCGAACCCGAATCCCGGCCAGCGTCACCAGCCTCTCGGCCTCCGGCAGCAGGTCGGATTGAGTGAATCCGCCCTTGGAATTCTCGCCTGAGAGATTCAGCTCGATCAGTGCATCGACTGCCCTTCCACGCTCGACACCAAATGCGCAAACCGCATCCGCCAGCCGGGCGCTGTCGAGGGAGTGCAAGAGTACGAACCGTTCCAGCGACTTCACCTTGTTCCGCTGAAGGTGCCCGATCAAATGCCAGCGAACAGGCACCACCACCCTGCCCATCTTCTTCAAAGCTTCCTGCACTTTGTTTTCGCCGACGTCGTGCAGACCCAGCTCATACGCTGCGCGAGCCGCTTCGGGTCCATGCGTCTTCGTGACCGCTACGATCGTCACCTGCTGCCCGTGGCCACCGCGCTCTACCGCGGCGGCTATCCTGGCTCGCACATCGGCCACACGCTCAGCCAGGCCGGGAAAACCCATAACCGTGAAACTTAGCCGCGTGAGGTCCGACCTTCAATTAATGGTTACCGCGCGAGCCTGGTCACCTCGGCGGCCGTACCTTGACGCTGACGCTTCCCAGATAAGCGCTCCCGATCACCCGCACTACCGGGCCCCCTAACCGGCGCGGGACTACGT
>CATPBN010000090.1 GCA_955652635.1 uncultured Gemmatimonadaceae bacterium | reverse complement strand
GTTATGAACGGCATAATCGGATGCAGCAGCCTTAACGCATAGTCGAAGCAGTGCGTGAGCACAGAACGAGCGACTTCACTATCGGCTCCGTCCGCGACAATTCGCCCTTTCGTGGTTTCCAGATACCAGTCAGCCACGTCGTTCCAGACAAATCTTCGCGCCGCCTCCGCGTATTCGCTCAAACGGAGTCCCGAGTACCGCTCCTCCATTTGCCAGATTCCCTTAGTTGGTCGCGACGGGCCAAGAGCGGCGTCGCACTCGAGGATCGTGGCGTTCAACCTGCCCAGTATCCATTGATCGGCGAGCGTTAGCTCGCCATCCCGCACCTCATCCACGCTTCTCACCGGCGCAGTCCCAACGTTCGCCAGGAGGAAGCGACCGATGTTCCACAGCTTGGTCGCGAAGTTCCGGCCTGGGGCGAAGGATCTCTCGAGATCCTTGGGGTCGAGCACGAGGTCCGCTCCCATCCCCATTCCGGCGATGACGGTGTAGCGGAGCGCATCGGCGCCGTAGCTCGCAACTACATCGAGTGGATCGATGCCGTTGCCGAGCGACTTGGACATCTTCACGTGATTGGTATCGCGAACTGTTCCGTGTAGGTAGACCGTACGAAACGGCGGAGCGTCCATGAACGCGTATCCCGCCATGATCATCCGCGACACCCACAAGTAGAGAATCTCCGGCGCCGTTACCATATCGTCAGTCGGGTAGAACGCGACGAGCGGTGCCGCGCTCTCGTCGGGCCAGCCGAGTGTTGAGATCGGGAAGAGCCACGACGAGAACCATGTGTCGAGCACGTCCTCGTCCTGACGAACTGTACCGCCACACTTGTCGCAGGCGTTCACGTCTGCCCGACTCACTATCTGGCGGTTGCACTTGTCGCAATACCAGACGGGAATGCGGTGACCCCACCAAAGCTGGCGCGAGATGTTCCAGTCCCGGAGATTCTCCATCCAGTTGATGTATGCCGCTTCCCATCGCTTCGGCAGAATTCGGATCGTGCCATCGCGCACGGCTTGCAGCGCCGGTCTGGCGAGGGGCTCCGTCTTGACGAACCACTGATCGGAAAGCCTCGGCTCTACCACAGTGTCGCACCGGTAACAATGACGCACCGCGTGCTGATGCGGCTCGACTTTTTTGAGCAGGCGCAACTTCTCGAGCGATCTCACGATCCGCTCTCGCGCCTCGAACCTGTCGATGCCCAGCAAATCAGCTGGTACACGCGAGCCTGCGTCCGCACCGTTGGTCATCGACCCCTCGGGTGCCATGATCACCGGCATCGAAAGCTTGTGCCGCAGGCCCACCTCGAAATCGTTCGCGTCATGCGCGGGAGTGATCTTCACGACTCCGGTTCCGAACCCGGGATCCACGTATTCGTCGGCGATGACAGGGATCTCGAGGTTCGCGATCGGGAGCCGTACCGATTTGCCAATGAATTCCGTGTAGCGCTCGTCGTCCGGGTGCACCGCGAGGGCGACGTCGCCAAGCATTGTTTCGGGGCGCGTAGTGGCGACGGTTAGACTCTTGTCCTTCGCGCCGGTGATCGGATACGCGATGTGGTACAGCGTTCCCATTTCCTCACCGTGCTCGGCTTCCTCGTCGCTGAGGGAAGTGAGGCAGCGCGAACACCAGTGAATGACGCGATGGCCGCGATATATGAGTCCACGCTCGTGCAGCTGCACGAAGGCCTCGCGCACCGCGATGGAGAGCTCTGGCGATAGTGTGTAGGCGGTCCGGTTCCAGTCGCACGACGCGCCGATCGCGCGGAGCTGCTGTAGAATCTGGCCCCCGGTCTGTCGGACGAAACTGATCGTGCGTTCGACGAACGCTTCGCGCCCCAAATCGAACTTCGTCTTGCCCTCAGCGGCGAGCTGCTTCTCGATGATGTTCTGAGTGGCGATGCCCGCGTGATCGGTCCCGGGGACCCATAGAGCTTCATCGCCCGTCATCCGGCGCCAGCGGACGACGACGTCCTGAACCGTGTTGTTGAGACCATGACCCATGTGCAACACCGACGTCACGTTCGGTGGCGGCATGATGATCACGAAGGGATCGCGATCACCACCGTTTCGCGTGCTCCGCTTCTCATCGGCTGAAAACACTCCGGCCTCGACCCAGCGCTCGTAGATGGCGGGCTCGGTCTGGCCGGGGTCGTACTGCGCCGGCAGCTCGTGAAGTTCCTGCGTTGTGCTCATCTCCCGCGCAAGTTAACGGGCGCCATTTTCGCGGGTAAGAGCGCGCGCTATACAGCCGCCATGCGGCGGCAACTACTCAATTGATCGCGGTCTTCGAACGTCGGCTGGAATGTTCTCGGGATCCGCAACGTGGTCCGCCTTGGGGACCCCGCTCGGCGCGACTGGCGAGCCATCGTTCCGGCCGCCACGCACGGTCTTCTTGGATTTCGTCCGCCGCTGCGCCGCGTCGGGAATCTCGTCTGCTGCCGCCATGAACGCGCGATCCTCTTTGAGGGAACGATCCTCGAGAATATTGCGGGGATCTGCGTGGCGATCAACCTCGGTGGAATTGCCCTGTCTCCTGCGGCCCGTGCCCACCTGCTGGCCTTCCCAGTGGCGCTCGGTAAATGCCGGGTCACCGTCCTCATACCGATGCGCCGCGTCGTCGAACAAGTCCTCGTCGGTGCGAATGACGAGCCGGTTCACAACCGTCTCGACTCCGGGTACGCCGCGCGCAACCACGACGGCTTGATGCGCTTCGTCTTCGGAGTTGACCCATCCGGTGAGCTCTATGATGCCGTCCTCGACCGAGCCGATATCGACTGCCCGCTCGCTGAGCGTCGGATCGTTTCGAAAGGCCTCGAGCACTCTCTCCTCCAGCTCTTCGGCGCCGTTCAGGGATGATTTCGGCGTGTCGAAGTCATCGTCGAAATCGGGATCGAATTCGTCCTCGTCGAGCCCTTCGTAGTCGAACTCCTCCCCTTCTTCGCCAGTCCCGCCGCCGAAAGTATCCTTGATCCTGTCGGTCAACCCCTTGAACCCTCCGAATCGTTCCGCCATGAGCACACCGGCAGCGAATCCTGCTGCGGCGCCAATCGCGATGTAGAGTGCGTTGCGCGGCGAAGATTCTTCTTCATCCTCAGCGTAGATGTACGGTGGCTCGTCACGATAACGGATGGGGGACATGGGGCGCCTGTAGCGAAGGGTTTCTGCAAACGATAGCTTAACGGGGAGCAAAATAAAGGCCATCCGCAGTACTCGAAATTATACCAAAAATGTTGACGCTGAGGCTCCCCGACGGCGCCACCCGTGAAGCTCCCGAAGGCGCTCTGCCGCGCGACGTCGTCGCATCGATCGGGCCGAGGCTGCTGCGCGATGCGATCGCGGTCGAACTGGACGGAGAAGTGCTGGATCTCGACACCCCGCTGCGCAAAGGCGGGGCGTTCCGGGTAATTACGGAGAAAGATCCCGAATCGCTGGCCGTGCTGCGGCATTCGGGCGCGCACATCCTTGCCACGGCCGTGCGGCGACTCCGTCCCGACGCCAAGATTGGCTTCGGCCCGGCGATCGAAGACGGCTTCTACTACGACTTCGAGGTGAAGGAGCCCTTCACTCCCGAAGATCTCGAAAAGTTCGAATCCGAGATGAAGAAGGTGATATCCGAGAAGTTCCCCTTTGTGCGGGAGGAAGTGTCACAGGCCGAAGCTCGAAAACGGTTTGCCGACGATCCGCTGAAACTGGAAAGGCTGGGCGAGTTCTCCGACGACGAGATCATCTCCACTTATACGGACGGTCCCTTTATCGATCTCTGCCGCGGACCGCACGTCCCCGACACGTCGTACCTCAAGAATTTCAAGCTGCTGCATACGGCGGGCGCATACTGGCGTGGCGACGAGCACCGGCAGATGCTCCAGCGGATCTACGCCACGGCCTTCTGGAAAAAGGAAGATCTCGAGGCGCATTTGCACCAGCTCGAGGAGGGCAAGCGCCGTGACCATCGCGTGCTCGCCCAACAGCTGGATTTGTACTCGACCGATGCTCGCGTCGGGCCGGGGCTGATACTCTGGCATCCGAAGGGCGCGATCATCCGCAACGAGATCGAGGAGTACGAGAAGGCGCTGATCCTTCGCCACGGTTACGATCTCGTGTTTACGCCCCACATCGTCAGTGAGAAGCTGTTTCAGATCTCGGGTCACCTCGAGAACTTCAAGGAGAACATGTTCGGCGCGATGGATGTCGAAGGCGCGAGTTATCGGCCGAAGCCGATGAACTGCCCGGGTCACATCGTGATCTATCAGTCTCACCAGAGGTCGTATCGCGATCTGCCGATCCGATACGCCGAGTTCGGGGCGGTCTACCGTTATGAGCGGAGCGGTACGCTGCACGGGATGATGCGGGTCCGCGGGTTCACCCAGGACGACGCTCACATCTTCTGCACGCTGGAGCAGGTGCCCGCGGAGATCGACCGTCTCCTCGATCTCTGCGACGAGATGCTCAAGACCTTCGGCTACCCGTACACGATTGAGCTTGCTACCAGGCCCGATAAGGCCCTCGGGACACCCGAGGTCTGGCAGAATGCTGAAAAGACGCTGGCCGACGCACTGAACAAGCGTGGGCAGTCTTTCACGTATGACGAAGGAGGCGGCACGTTCTACGGGCCGAAGCTCGATTTCAAGTTGATCGACGCGATTGGCAGAAAATGGCAAGGACCGACGGTGCAGCTTGACTTCAACCTGCCCGAGCGATTCGGGCTGGAGTACACGGGACCGGACAACACGCCACACCGCCCGATCATGCTGCATCGCGTCTTGGTGGGCTCAATGGAGCGCTTCGTCGGCGGACTGATTGAGCACTTCGCGGGCGCGTTTCCACTCTGGCTGGCGCCGGAGCAGGTGCGGGTTATCCCGATTGCCGATGAGGTGAAGGGATTCGCGCAATCGGTGGTGGAGCGCTTAAAGACTCGTGGTGTGCGCGTACATCTCGACGATCGCTCGGAGACGCTCAATTACCGGATACGCGAAGGCGAGATGATGAAGATCCCGTACATGGCCGTCGTCGGAAAGCGCGAGGCCGAGTCCGACTCGATCGCGCTCAGAGTGCGTGGAGCGGGGAAGAAGCAGGAGGTCATGACTGTGACCGATTTCCTCGCCCGAATCGAGGATGAGTTGGCAACGAGGGCGCTCAAGCCTTGATCTAGGTCGCTGCGCCCGCCATGACGACTCCAACAATGCTCCACGCGACGGCGCGGCGCCGTACGTAGAGTTACGTCGGCGTCGCCCGCAGCGCTTCGTGCTACTTGGCGCGAGTCCCCGTGGTATTGAGGACCAGTACTGAATCCGGAGTCTTTACCTTGTAGTGCGCAGTGATCGTCCCGACCAGGCCTCCGTTCTTGACCCGCAATCCACCGTTGGTCGTCACAGTGACTCCCTTGCGGCGTACGCTCGAATACGGGCCGGCATCGATCTCGACGCTGTCGCCGGCGACGGTAATTCTCGCCGCGACCGGGGCGCGCCCGGGGAACTTCATCGACCAACCAGTAGTGCTCGACGTAGCGGTGAGGACGTACGTGGTTGGGGTGGTGTCGCCACTGACCGGCACTGACCGCACGTTCCATTTGCCGGCAAAATCGGCGAGGTTGGCGGATGCGGTTGCGGGTGCGGGTGTGGTGGTTGTGGCGGTGGTGGTACTTGCGCTCGACGAGGCCGTCGTGTCGACGGCGGCGTTGTCTTTCTTGGCGCAGGCGGCGAGAACCGCAGCGCTGCAGCATATCGCGATGCGGGTGGTGGTGCGGTGCAGCGTGAACATGTAACCCTCCGTGTAGGGTGAGGGACCAGTGTCGCGCGGCGCAGTGCCGAGCCGGCCGAACGTAAACCTCCAGCTCGGCTGTTGCAAGAGAGGGCGCCAGCAGATTACCTGCGGGCCTTGGTCGAACTCACTTTGCGTCGTATCAGCCAGTAGGCGAGCCCAGCCACCAAGAGGCCAAGAATTGCCCAGCCTGTCGGCCCAAGGAATTTGTGGATTTTCGTGAAATTCCGGCCCAGCAGGCGGCCGGCGACGGCGAGAACGGTACACCAGACCAGAGTACCGATCAGGTTTGCGAGAAGAAAGAATCCAACATTCATCCGGGCAACGCCAGCGGGGATCGAAATCAATCCGCGAACCCCTGGCAAGAGTTGGCCGATGGTCACCTCCAGGAAGCTATTTCCGGAGAAGCGGTCCGATGCCCGGTCGAGATCCTTTGGCCGCAGGAGCACCCACTTGCCATAGCGCTTGATCCAATTTCTCAAACGCTCCTCACCGAGCGCGTACCCACCGTAGTAAAGAGGGAGTGCGCCGAGGACGGAACCGGCTGTGCCGGCGGCGATCACACCGAGGAGCGTCATCTGATCGCGTGCCGTCTTGAATCCGGCGAGCGGCATTATCAGTTCTGACGGGATCGGGAGAACGACGTTCTCCACGGCCATGAGGATTGCGACTCCCCAGTAGCTCAGGGAGTTGACGAGATGCGTGATCCAATGGAGCATGGAGTGAGTAGAGCAAGCATTCTGCCACTCAATCCACGCGTGTCAGCGGTCGCTAGTTGTTCCGGACGTCTCTCAAGGCTGCGCGGAGCTCGTTCGTAATCAGGTTGGACGAGGAGTTCATTAATTGATTGAGCGCTTCCTGGAAATCGGCTACGCTCACCGAGCCCAGCGTACTGGCGGTGATGACGGAGCCGGGGATCCGACTATCGCTCTCGACATATGGTGTGAGCCGGTCGCGGCCGTGGATGTTCACGTTCCAGATCTCACGTCCCGTGCGCCGGTCGATCAGCACCGCTTCGGCGAATGTGAAGAGATACGCCGCTTCGTCGGCTTTGGCGTTTATGCCGAACCTCTCCATGCGGACTTCCATCAGATAATCCGCCTGGGTCTCGTCCGTCACCGGTCGCGTGCCCAGATATCTGCTCGCTCTCTCGAGCGTCCGTTGCGCGAGAACCGCGGGAATGTTGACACGTGTCGTCGCACTATCGAGTCGCGCATTGGCGCGGCGACCTTCCCGTTCTCTCGCGACATCCGCGCCTGCTCGCACGACCGCTTCCAGAGGATTCTGCGAATTTCGCAAGTCGTAGTAGCCGGTAAGGAGCTCAGGAGCGGGCGGCGCAATGTACAGCACTGCTAGCGTGCGGCTCGCGAAGGGATACTCGGAGAGATGATGTCCGCCACCGCAGGCGACGAACAGCGAGACGATGGCTGCCACGCAGGCGAACGCGCGCATTCCGGAGCGCAGGGGCGAGGTACTCATTTGGTTGTCCTTGTCTGGTAGATATGAGCAGCGGCGGCCATTGAGGCCGCCGCGCGATTCACTATTCAGACGACAAGAACGTGCGGGGGTTACGGCCCTTTGTAGACCACCTTCCAGACGCGGCCGGCTTTGTCATCCGTGATGTAGAGCGCGCCATCCGGTCCCATTGCTATACCCGTCGGCCGGTGGGCGGCGGCGTCGGGATCCTTGCGTGCGCCGGCAAATCCATCGGCGAAGATCTCATACTTCGATGGGCTGGCCGGCTTTCCGTTGGCGAAGGGAACGAACACGACGTTGTATCCCCCTTGC
>CATPBN010000089.1 GCA_955652635.1 uncultured Gemmatimonadaceae bacterium | reverse complement strand
CCCTGCTCCGAATGTTCCATGGAAGGTACCAGTCGGGGCCATCAAGCCGGAGCCGCTCGTAACTGCGGCGACCGCCCTCGCCGTGCCACCCGACCTCGCACAGCGGATACAACAGCTTGCTCTCGCGGACGTCGTGGACCTGGCGCTCAGAAATAATCCGGCGACGCGCGCATCGTGGGCGCAGGCCCGCGCGTCTGCGGATCTCCTCGGCTCATCTCGCGGACAGTACTATCCGACCATCAATGGCGGGGCGACTCTGTCACGGATACAGTCGCCCGCGACGGGCACGCGTCCGGCTGGCACGCGCAACGAGTACGGACCCTCGGTCACGCTCAATTATCTATTGGTGGACTTTGGCGGGCGATCGGGATCCATCGAGCGGGCTCGTCAGACTTTGTTCGCGGCGAGTCTCTCCCACAACGCGACGCTGCAGAATACGGTCTTGCAAGCGGAGGCCGCGTACTTCACGTACATGGCAACGGCCGCCCTTCTTGGCGCGGAGCGGTCGGCGATTGCCGAGGCGCGCGCAAATCTCAACGCGGCGCAGCAGCGGTTCAAGGTCGGCCTCGCCACCATAGCGGATGAACTGCAGGCGAAGACCGCCTTGTCGCAGGAGCAGCTCAATCTCGAGACAACGCAGGGAAACTTGCAGGCAGCGCGCGGAGGCCTCGCCGCTGCACTTGGCCTGCCCGCCAACCTGCCGTTCGATCTGGCGCCGATGCCGGCCGCGATTCCCGTCGGGATGATCTCCCTCAGCGTGGACAGCGTGATCAACGCTGCGTTGCGCAACAGGCCTGACCTCGCTGCCGCGCGCGCCCAGGCTGCTGCGGCGGCCGCGCAGATTCGCGTTGCACGATCCGCAGAGCTTCCGTCCCTGACGCTCGGAAGCAACGCTGCTCGCACCTGGTCGACGCCTCAAACTTTTGCAGGGCCGTCCTATAGCGTTACGCTCGGATTGTCGGTGCCGCTCTTCAATGGATTCTCGCACCAGTACGACCTGGCGGCAGCGCGCGCGCAGGCCGAAGCCATTTCAGCGCTCGCGGATCAAACGCGACAACAGGTAGTGACGCAGGTATTCGTCTCCTACTACGCGCTTCAGACGGCGGAGCAACGCGTCGCAACTGCCGACGATCTGTTGGCCAGCGCTCAACAGTCGGTTCAGGTCGCGGCGGGACGTTATCGCGAAGGCGTCGGCAGCATTATAGATCTTCTCACTGCCCAGACCGCGTTGGCTAACGCCAGGGCCCAGCAAGTTCAATCACGTTGGCAATGGTATACCTCACTCGCACAGCTCGCCCGCGATACGGGCGTTCTCGGCGTTCGGGGAGACACACCCTTTTCCTTTACTCCCGATTCCCTCGCGTCTCCACAGCCTCCGAATGCAATTCGTCCATGAACTCGTTTAGCTCGCGCAGGCTCACCGCACCCTCAGTGCGCACGGTGTGGAAAATCGCGCTCGCCATGTGCTCCGTTGCGGCGTGCTCCAAGTCCGACCCGCCGCGCCAGCCCGGTGTTCCGGTGAGCGTGACGACGGTGAAGCGGACCAGCGTCCCCTACGTTGTGATCGCGAACGGCGTGGCGGAGCCGATGCAGACTGTCGCCGTCGAAGCGCAGGTCAACGGCATACTGAATCGAGTTACGTTCGCCGAGGGGCAGCCGGTACAGGCGGGGCAGATACTTTTCGAGATCGACTCACGCCCCTATGTGGCTGTCCTCGAACAAGCTCGCGCACAACTCGCGCGCGACGAAGCGCAGGCGGCGAACGCACGTCGCGACGCAGCGCGATACGCGGCGCTCGTCAAGGAAGGCTACGTTACGGGCTCACAGGCTGACCAGGCCGACGCCACGGCCGCATCTGCCTCGGCAACGGTCGTCGCGGACCGAGCGAACGTATCGAAGGCAGCGCTCGATGTGGCCAACTCCACGATTCGCGCCCCGATCTCTGGTCGAACGGGGAGCCTGCTCGTGCGGCAAGGGAATCTCGTTAAGGCGAACAGCAATCCACCTCTGGTGGTAATAAACCAGATACAGCCAATTCTGGTGCGATTCGCCATTCCGCAGAGCCAACTCCCCGATATCCAGAGATACTATCGCGGCGGTAACGCGCTTCAGGTGCGAGCGACTCCGTCCGAAGGGTCGGGCGTGCCTCTCATGGGAACACTTGCGTTCATCGACAACAACGTTGACTCGACGACTGGAACCGTTCTACTGAAGGCGAGATTCTCCAACCCGGAAGCTACGCTGTGGCCTGGACAGTACACCAACGTCGCATTGCAGCTCTACGTCGATCCTAACGCACTCACTCTTCCAGCACCCGCGATCATAACTGGCCAGCAGGGCACGTACGTATATA
Source organism: uncultured Gemmatimonadaceae bacterium (assembly GCA_955652635.1). Classification (GTDB taxonomy): domain Bacteria; phylum Gemmatimonadota; class Gemmatimonadetes; order Gemmatimonadales; family Gemmatimonadaceae; genus UBA4720. The sequence continues at coordinate 1,575 of CATPBN010000089.1, read as the reverse complement.
CGATCGACAGCGCCGGCAGCGCGAAACAGCAGCCGGTGCAGGTATCACGCACCGTCGATTCGCTTTCGGTCATTAGCAGTGGATTGAAGGAGGGCCAGAGAGTCGTGGTGGACGGTCAATCTCGTTTGATACCCGGGTCCAAAGTCACCATCAAGGGGGCGCCCCGATGACGGCGTTATTCATCCGCAGGCCGGTCATGACCGCGCTCGTCATGATTGGAATCCTGTTTTTCGGTGCCGTGTCCTACACGCGGCTCGCCGTGAGCGATCTCCCGACAGTCGATTTTCCGACGATCCAGGTGAATGCGAATCTCCCGGGCGCCAGTCCCGAGACGATGGCGGCGGCGGTCGCGACGCCACTCGAGAAGCAGTTCTCGACGATTGCCGGGATCGACAACATGACGTCGTCGAGCGGGCTCGGAGGGACATCGATCACGATCCAGTTCTCTCTGGACCGGAGCATCGACGCGGCGGCGCAGGACGTTCAGGCCGCGATCTCCCAGACGCTCCGCAGCCTGCCGCTGGGAATTTTGCCGCCTTCGTACAGGAAGGTGAATCCAGCCGATCAGCCGATCATTTATTTCGCACTGACTTCCAAGACGATGCCGTTGTCGCAGCTCGACGAGTATGGCGAGACCTTCCTGGCGCAGCGCATTTCCATGGTGCCTGGGATCGCCCAGGTCCAGGTCTATGGTGGCCAGAAGTACGCCGTCAGGGTGCAGCTCGATCCCACCTCGCTCGCCAATCGCGGAATTGGCATCGACGAAGTGGCGTCGGCAATCAACACGCAAAACGTCAGCATGCCTACCGGAACGCTCTGGGGCACCAACCGCGCTTCCACCATCAAGGCCAACGGGCAGCTCCAGGACGCGCAGCAGTTTCGGCAGATGGTCGTCGCGTACAGAAATGGCGCGCCGGTTCATCTCAATGAGATCGGCCAGGTGTTGGACGACGTCGAGAACAACAAAGTGGCGAGCTGGTACAACGGCGAGCGCTCAGTTGTGCTGGCCATTCAGAGGCAACCGGGAACCAACACCGTCGCCGTAGCCAACGGTGTAAAAACTCTCCTGGCATCGCTGCGTGATCAGCTTCCGCCGAGCGTGGATGTTCACACGCTTTATGACCGGTCGATTTCGATCGAACAGTCAGTCGGCGATGTGAAGTCCACGCTGATGCTGACGCTCTTCCTCGTCGTCATGGTCATCTTCGTTTTCCTGCGCAACGTCTCGGCGACGATAATCCCCAGCCTTGCGCTGCCGATGTCCCTTGTTGGGACGTTCGCGGTGATGTACCTGCTTGGGTTCTCCCTCGACAACCTGTCCCTGATGTCGCTCACGCTCGCGGTCGGCTTCGTCGTGGACGACGCCATTGTGATGCTCGAGAACATCGTGCGACACATGGAGATGGGTAAGGATCCCTTGAAGGCATCGTTCGAGGGATCGGCCGAAGTCGGGTTCACGATTCTCGCGATGACTGTTTCACTCACCGCCGTGTTCATCCCCCTTCTTTTCATGGGCGGAATCCTTGGCCGACTGTTCCACGAATTTGCGGTGACGATTGGGACTGCAATCCTCGT
>CATPBN010000088.1 GCA_955652635.1 uncultured Gemmatimonadaceae bacterium | reverse complement strand
CCGTCGCGTGAGAGTGGAAACTCTATATTTGTGGCGATGCAGCCCAATGAATTCCGCAGACACGGGCATGCGGTCGTTGACTGGATCGCGGATTACCTCGAGAATCCGGAACAATGGCCAGTTCTGCCAGGGGCAGAGCCCGGGGAGCTAAGAAGCTCACTCCCACAATCTCCGCCACTGCAGGCCGAGTCGATGGATGCAGTGCTCGATGATTTCCGGACGCTGATCGTGCCGGCGACGACACACTGGAATCACCCGGCCTTCATGGCCTATTTCGCCAACTCGTCAACCGGTGCTGGCGTGCTCGGCGAAGCCCTCACCGCGGCGCTCAACGTCAACGCCATGTTGTGGAGGACGAGTCCTGCCGCGACAGAGCTGGAGCTGCTGACGCTTGATTGGCTGCGGCAGATGCTTGGACTCCCCGAAAAATTCTTTGGCGTCATCGGTGACACGGCATCATCCAACACGCTCTACGCTCTCGCCGCCGCGCGCGAGATGCATCCGGAGCTGCGGATTCGTCAGGACGGGATGGCGGGAAGAGCGGACATGCCGAGAGTGGTGGTGTACTGCTCGGAAGAAGCGCATTCGAGCGTGGACAAGGCGGTGATGACGCTCGGATTTGGTCTGAGTGCGCTCAGGAAAATTTCTACCGATGATCAATTGCGCATGGACGTCAAAGCGCTCGATGCGGCGGTGGAAAGTGATCGTCGCGCCGGTGCGATTCCGTTGGCGGTGGTTGCGACGGTGGGTACGACGTCGACGACGGCGATCGATCAAGTGCCGGTTATCGCCAGGATTTGCGAGCGGGAAAAGATGTGGCTGCACGTCGACGCATCCTACGGCGGGATCGCCGCGATTCTACCCGAGATGCGATACGCGCTCGAGGGCTGCGATCGGGCGGAGTCGCTGGTGGTGAACCCGCACAAGTGGCTATTCACGCCAATGGATTGTTCGGTCCTGTACACTTCGCGCCCCGATTTGTTGAAGCAGGCGTTCCAGCACGTTCCGGAGTATCTGGTCGTGAGCGAAGGCGAGGGGGTCAATCTGATGGACTACGGGATTGCTCTCGGACGACGGTTCCGAGCGCTGAAGCTCTGGTTCGTGATCCGGAATTTTGGCGTCGAGGGGCTACAGTCGCTCATTCGGGAGCATATCCGGATCGCGCAAAGCCTTGCAAGGTGGATCGACGACGATCCGACTCTCGAGCGACTGGCTAAAGTGAATTTTTCGACCGTCGTATTTCGGCATCGGCTCGCAGGCATGACGGCGGAGGAGGTCAATCAGCACAACGCGCGGGTGCTCGAGAGGGTGAACGCAACACGCGAGGTCTACCTCTCCCACACCAGGGTGCGTGGGAATTAAGCGCTTAGACTCGCTATCGGGAACATCCATACGACCGAAGTCCACGTCCGGCGCGCTTTTGACCTGGTTCGAGAAGCCGGTGTGGAATAGGCCTTCTTTCGCGCTTGGGAGGAACGAAGAATGCTGGGCGGTATATTATCGGACTGCTAATCCCACCCACCCTACCACAATCAGGGAGATCCTTGATGCAAGCTTTTGTGAACAGGATTGCGGCTTTGACGTTTGGTGTACTCGTCGCGACGCCGGTTGTGGCGCAGAACGCCGCGCCAACCTGCGATCCTACCGCGAATACCAGGGGCGATATCGCCAAGGCCCAGTTCTCGATGACGCGCGCACTCGCAGCCTCGGACAAGGGAAATCCGACGAAGGATCTGCAGGATGTGCTGCGTCTCGTCGATAACGGGAACGACAATCCAACCGCCCGTAGCTATCTGCGCGGAGAGGCGTATGTCCTCTTCCTGATGCAGCCAAACACTCCGACAGTGGTCCCGCGGAGCACGCTTGGCCTCACCAGCAACCCGACCGGCACAATCGATCTGTTCGCGGCCGCGGATTCGTCGTTCTCGATCGTCGAGAAGGCTCTTCCGGAGTGTGCGCCGGTGGTCACGCAGTGGCGTCAGCAGAAGCCGTGGCTGAACACGCTCAACGGAGCCATCAATGCGCTCAACGCCAACCACCTCGATTCCGCCGAAGCTCTCGCCAAGAGGTCTTTGTTGCTCGATCGTCACGCGCCGTACGCGTATTCGGTCCTTGGCTCGGTTGCGCAAAACCGGAAGAACTGGGCTGCCGCCAACGATTACTGGAAGCAGGCTCTGACTGCTGCCGGAACCGACACGATCTACGCCGACGTACGCACCAAGACCATGTACGAGATAGCGTCGTCCGCTTCGGACAGGGCCGGGGCATTGTCGGGTGCAGCCAAGAAGGCGGCTGCCCGCGAAGCGATCAAGCCATGGCAGGATTACATCGCTGTCGCGAGCAACGATATCCTTCTCGCCGACGCGATTGACAACGTCGCATCCATGTACCTGGAGGCGGGCGACAGCACATCGGTGCCGGCGATCTACGCGCCGATGCTCGCCAATCCGTCCAAGTATGGTGAGATCTCGCTCGTGCACGCCGGCGTAGTCGCTACCAGGAACGGCCATCCCGCGGACGCAGCGAAGCTGT
>CATPBN010000087.1 GCA_955652635.1 uncultured Gemmatimonadaceae bacterium | reverse complement strand
TTCTGTGTTTCTGACCGGTCGGCCGTGAATCACTTCGCGCACCGCCAGCTCGCTGATCTTTCCGCTGATCGTCCGCGGAATGTCCTCCACCTGAATGATCTTCTTCGGGACGTGTAGCGGAGTGGTGTTCTCCCGCAGGCTGGAGGAAATCCTGGCGCATAGGCCGTCGTCGAGGGTAAGTCCGGGCTGAAGCTTCACAAAGAGTACGATCCGCACGTCACCCGGTGAGCCTCCGTCTATCTCCTGTCCGACGGCGACGCTTTCGACGACCTCCGGAAGCTGTTCCACCTGCCGGTATATCTCCGCCGTCCCGATGCGAACGCCGCCGGGATTGAGCGTCGCATCACTTCGCCCATAAATGATGTATCCGCGATGCTTCGTAATCTCCGCCCAGTCCCCGTGTCGCCAGACGCCCGGGAAATAATCGAAGTACGCGGCCTTGTACTTGGCTCCATCCGGGTCGTCCCAGAAACCGATCGGCATGCTCGGAAAAGGCCGTGTGCAGACAAGCTCGCCGGGGATCAGCCTTACGGGGCGCCCTCGGTCGTCGAGCACATCCACCGCCATCCCCAGTCCCGGCGTCTGGATCTCACCCCGGTACACCGGCAGAATCGGATTGCCGAGCACAAAACAGGAGATGATATCACTCCCACCGCTGATACTGGCGAGGTGGACGTTGGATTTCACCTTTGAGTAGACATAATCGAAGCTGTTGTGTGCGAGCGGACTCCCAGTGGAGAGAATCGTCTTCAGTTTCGACAGATCGTGCTTCTTTCGCGGCACGATCCCCGATTTTTCGAGGAGGGCAAGGTACTTCGCACTGGTCCCGAAGATCGTAATCCCCTCTTTCACCGCCATCTCCCACAGAATGTCGGGCGTCGGGGACAGCGGAGCACCGTCGTACAGAACGACCTTCGAGCCCACCGAGAGGGACGTGACGAGCCAATTCCACATCATCCAGCCGCACGTCGTGTAGTAGAAGATGCAGTCTTCGCGATTGAGGTCGGTGTGGAGGATCAGTTCCTTGAGATGCTGGAGGAGTGTTCCGCCCGCGCTGTGCACCATGCATTTGGGCAGTCCGGTCGTGCCCGATGAATACATGATGTAGAGCGGGTGATCGAACGGGAAACGCTCCAGTTGGGGAATCCCGTCGTGCGATTCAGTCTCCTTCCTGACCTGCTCCGGCGGAGTCTTCCAGATCATCCCTTCCGGTGGAGTCTTTCTGGGTCCGCCGGCTGAAGTCTTCTTGCGCGCTGCTTCCTCCCTCTGGATAGCGATGAACCGCCACCACAGCGTGCCCTTCCGCACTCCCTCCAGATCCGGCATCTGCTTTCGATAGGGCGTTACGATGACGTGCTCGAGCGATGGAATCCGGAATGCGATCTGACGAAGACGCGGGATCAGATCGATCTCCTTGCCGTTGTAGAGGTATCCGTCGGCGGCGAAGAGAATCTTGGGTGTGATCTGGCCGAAACGATCCATCACGCCCTGCGCGCCAAAATCCGGTGAGCACGACGACCAGATTGCGCCCAGTGACGTGGCCGCCAGCATGGCTATCACCGCTTCAGGAATGTTCGGCAGCCATCCCGCAACGCGGTCGCCGGGCTCGATGCCAGCGGTTTTCAGCGCCATGGCGAGCGCGCCTACTGATTCACGGAGCTCGCGGTAGCTGAGAGTGCGTTGGTGCCCTGCCTCGTTCCACGAAGCGAGCGCCGGCTCCTCGTCACTGAAGCGAAGGAGATTCTCGGCGAAATTGAGACTCGCGTCGGGGAACCAGCGCGGCCCTTTCTCGGGATCCGGAGGGCCCATGTGCTCGAGTCCCACGCCTACTCGCTCGGCGCCTCCGCCCGTACCGCGGTGGCCGATGATCCCGCAGAAACGCCACGCGAGCGACCAGAATCTTTCCGGATTCGCCACGGACCATTCGTGGAGCTGCCAGTAGGAATCCGGAGAATAATCAGGAACAGGCGGGCCGCCGCGTTCCTCCACGTAACGGAGAAACTCGGTCATGTTCGCCTTTACTACGCGCTCGGGCGAGGGAGTCCAGAGCGCCTCACTCATGTCAGCGTCTGCCTCAGCTCGTGGGAGGATTGAACTGAGCGTGCTGTCCCTGCAGCCACGACTTGTGGTACTCGGGATCTTCGATTGCGATTGCCGCCTTCGCGACCTTGAGCGGCCGGAAGCTGTCCATCATCACGGCCAGCTCGTCGGTGTACTTTGCGCCGATGCTCGCCTCTGCGCGTCCCGGATGCGGACCGTGAGGAATCCCGTCCGGGTGGTGTGTGATGCTGCCGAATTCGATTCCCTTGCGGCTCATGAATTCGCTCGACGCATAGTAGAGCACCTCGTCGGAATCCACGTTGCTGTGATTGTAGGGGGCGGGAACTGCTTCTGGATGGAAATCGTACGGGCGCGGACAGAACGAGCAGACGACGAATCCATCGCCCTGAAAAGTCTGATGCACGGGCGGCGGCTGATGAACGCGGCCGACAATCGGCTCGAAGTCGCTGATGTTG
>CATPBN010000086.1 GCA_955652635.1 uncultured Gemmatimonadaceae bacterium | reverse complement strand
CCCTCGGTCTTCGCGCTGTCCTGGAGCGAGGATGGAGTCACTCCGAGTTGACTCCAGGCTTGCGTGACCGCACCCACGAAGCTCGCGCGCATTTGCGCCATTTCAGTGGGATCCATCGCGATCTTTGCACTGTCCGCCTGCTTGAGCACCAGCTCGTTGTTGGCGAGTCGTTTGACCATCGAGACGAGCGAGGAATCCGGGGCCTGCTTGATCTGATCGATGACCCTCGCGTTGGGAGGAAACGTCTCGAGCCATCCAATGAATCGCGAAGCGGTGAAGTCCCCCGCCGTCGATGTCGCGAGCACCGTGTTGTCGCGCCTGAATGCGTCGGGATCGTTTCCAATTGCTCTCACAGTTGCGGGGGCACCTTTTTTCAGTTGGATCTTGCCGCTCTTTTCGAGGTTCGCCATGTAAGTGCTCTCTGCTATGGCGACGCTGCGGCCCTTGGATGCGGCTAGCAGCTGGCTCTTCACCTGATCGTACGTGGGGCGCCGAATTATATGGTAGCCATAGGTCGTCTGGACCACCGGAGAGATCTCCCCCGGCTTGAGCGCCTGCAGCGCCTTCTCGAACTCGGGAACCATCGTACCCTTGGGGAAAATTCCCAGGGATCCGCCCTTCGGGGCAGTCTGGGCGTCCTGACTGTTGTCCGTTGCCGTCTTTGCAAAGTTGGCCGAATTCACTTTGCGGCGAATCGCGTCGATTTTCTTTTTCACGTCGGCCTTTTGCGAGTCGTTCATCCCCTGCGTGAGCAGCAGAATGTGGTCGGCGGCGAGGATGTCGCCGGACGCCCACTGGGCCTGTGCGGCAGTTGTGTCTTCCACGCCCCATGTCTTGGAAACGACATCGTACCATTTCCTGGCCTTGAGGGCAGCAATCGCGGGCCACATCGCTTCATCGATAAGCTTGGGATCGCTGAGGGAGTCGCCGTGCGCCGCTGCGACGCCGAGGAGCTGATAGTCGACCCACACATTGGCGATCGACTTGGCGATGTCCTTCCGCACCGGCACGCGCGATTTTCCTAGGAGCGTCGCCAGTCGAGTGACCGTCAACTCGGCGCTTCCAGCGCGGGCGACCCAACTGGTGTGGGCGTTGAGCGCGTCCTTCAGGCTCGAGCATGCCGAGAGTGTAAAAGCCGCTGCAGCGGCGATAGCGAAAGTACGTTTCATTTTTCCGTAGTGCGGGTTAACAATCGTCAGGTGGGGCGCAGCGTCGTCAAGGCTCGGACAAGTCCATCGAGCATCTCAGCTCCTCCAAGACGGGTGAGCTTGAGGGAAAGCGGATGCGCGCGTCGCACTTCCGCCTGGAATTGTACCTCGTGGAACGCCGCCGAGATTCCCTTCATGCGGGGCACTGCGTGCTCGCGAAATGTAATGCGGGCTTCGTTTCCGCGCACCAGCACGGACTCTATGTCTGATGCGCCGCCGAGAATGCGGAGGACTGCCGAGGCGAAGAAGGCACGTGCGGGCTCTGGCAACACTCCAAAACGATCGCGCACCTCTTCCCGGATGGCTTCGATCTCGGCGATGTCCGTCATGTGAGTGAGCCGGCGATAGATGTCGAGCTTTGCGTCCTGGGAGGTGATGTAGTCGTCGGGCAGATACGAAGGGACATCGAGCGATATCTCGGCCGGCTGGAGCCTCGGCGCATCGTCGCCGCGCAGAAGGCGCTTGACCGTCTCGTCGAGCATCCGAAGGTACATGTCGAACCCAACTGCGTGTACGAACCCCGACTGCTCCGGACCAAGCAGATTCCCCGCCCCACGCAGCTCGAGGTCCTTGAGGGCGATCTGGTAGCCGGAGCCGAGCTGGGTGTGATGCTCGAGAATGGTGAGGCGGCGGTTCGCGTCTTCATCAATAGAATCGGGGACGAGCAGGTAACAGCTCGCTCGCCGATGGGAGCGCCCGACGCGGCCACGCAGCTGGTAGAGTTGTGCCAATCCGAAAGTGTCGGCGCGATTGACGAACATGGTGTTCGCGTTCGGAACGTCGAGTCCTGACTCGACTATCATCGTCGACACGAGGACGTCGATCTCGCCGTCCACGAACGTGCGCATGACTGCCTCGAGCTCGCGCTCACGCATCTGGCCGTGCCCAACACCGATGCGGGCGCGCGGGACGACGCGGCGAATGTGCTCAGCCATTCCGTCGATTGTCTCGACCCGGTTGTGGACGAAGAATACCTGGCCTCCGCGATCGAGCTCGCGGGAAATTCCTTCGTCGATGAGTCCGTCGTCCCACGGCTCGACATAGGTGAGCACCGGCGACCGGTCGCGCGGCGGAGTCTGCATGAGAGTCATGTCGCGCAGTCCGGCCAGCGAGAGGTGCAGAGTTCGCGGAATTGGCGTTGCAGTGAGAGTCAGTACGTCGGTGTCGAGGCGGAGGCGCTTGAGCCGCTCCTTGTGTTTGACACCGAAGCGATGCTCCTCGTCAACCACGATCAATCCGAGCTGGGAGAAGGCCACGTCCGCGCTGAGGAGACGGTGTGTTCCAATGACTATGTCGATTTTCCCGGTCTTCAGGTCCGCCAGAACCGCCGTCTGCTCCCTGGGCGTCTGAAACCGGCTCATCGTCTTCACGTTCACTGGAAAGTCGGCGAGCCGCTCGCTGAAGGTTCTCGCATGCTGATCAGCGAGAATTGTCGTCGGCACGAGAACGACAACCTGGCGACCTGATTGAACTGCCTTGAAGGCGGCGCGCACGGCGATCTCCGTTTTTCCGTAGCCGACATCTCCAACAAGGAGCCGATCCATCGGGCGCGGGCGCTCCATGTCGCCCTTCACATCGGTCGTGGCTGTGCGCTGATCGGGCGTGTCCTCGAAGAGGAAAGAAGACTCGAGCTGTCGCTGCCAGACTGTGTCGGGAAAATGCGGCGATCTCGTGGCGACTTTACGTCTAGCGTACAAATCCAGTAGCTCGACCGTCATTTCCTGGATCGCTGCGCGCGTCTTGTCACGTTGCGATGCCCAGCGCTTCCCCCCAAGCGCGTGAAGCCGCGGCGGGGGTGCATCCGCGGTCATGTCGGCCGCGGATCGATAGCGCTCGATCTGATCGATCCGATAGAGCGGAACGTTGAGTCTGTCTCCACCCTCGTATTCGATGACCGCCACTTCGACCGTGCTCTCGCGAACGAACATCTTCTCCATCCCGCGGTAAATCCCCACACCGTGCTCTAGGTGCACCACGTAATCGCCGGGCTTGAGCGCCGTCAGGCTCTCGAGAGCGCTACCTGCGGCGTATCGCCGCGCTCGACGAAACCGGCGCTCACGGCGGAAGATCTCGTGGTCGGTCAGCACTCGATATCCCAGGAAATTCTCTCCGCTCGGCGGGATGACGAATCCGCCATCGAGAACTCCAATGGCTAAACTCGCGGGCGAGACCCGATCGTCGTTCAGAAGCTCGTCCAGGCGCTCAGCCTGGCCGGCATTGTCGCAGAGGATGATCGTCGGAATTCCGTCGGCGGCGATCTGCTTCAATCGCTTGATGTCCCGCTGAATCTCCTCGGGCTCGCGAAACGGGAAGACGAGCCGTGCGTTTTCGCCAGAGAGTCCGATCGTTCCGAACGCATTCACCGCTGCCAGCGTGGTTTCAGGCGATTCAAACAGCTCGTCCCTGCTTGGCGTGTCCTCTCCCCTTCGTCGAGCGAGGTCGATGTGGTGCTGGGCTTCGGTCCAGGTTCGCTCGAGCTCCGGAACCAGGTGAGTGCCGGCAGGGATAACGAGCAGCGTGTCCGGTGGAAAAATCGCGCGGATCGAGGAGCGCTCTGGCTCTCCTTCGCCGACGGCGATTTGTCCGTCTACGGGCAGGATGAGCGCCAGTTCCGCGACGCGAGTCGAGCGCTGCGTCACCAGGTCGAAGTGACGGAGCTCCGAGATGTCGTCGCCCCAGAATTCGAGGCGGACTGGCTCCGCCATTCCGAAGCTGTAAATGTCGAAGATTCCACCGCGTACGCTGAACTGAGCGACGTCTTCGACCATGGGTACGCGCTCGAACCCAATCGCCTCGAGGTGCGACGCCAGATCTTCAGGGCGACGCGTGTCGCCTTTCCGGAGCTCTACCCTCGCCGAAGCGAGCGCGCGCGGAAGCTGGGTCCGCTCTAGAAGCGCGCGGGTCGTGGTGATGAGAATGCGGAGATCACCCTGACCT
>CATPBN010000085.1 GCA_955652635.1 uncultured Gemmatimonadaceae bacterium | reverse complement strand
GGCGTTGGCGTTGAAGAGGCGAGTGACGAAGTCGAGGTTGTAGCCAGTAGTTTTGCTGGCGATATCCATCGTGCCGCGCAGGTCGAGAAATCCGCCGTCGGGGAATGTGAGCTGTGTATTGATGGCGAGATCATTGATAGGACCCTTGAGCTTGAGCGGGCCGCTCGCGCTACCTCTCAACCCCACACTCGGCATGAATCGGCCAAGTGTCGCGAGGGCAAGTGGGTGCATCCGCGCATCGACGTCGTACCACGGAAGGCCATGCGCCCGCATGGAGGCTCGCCCCATTGCGCGCGAAATCGCTCCCATCTCGACGTGTGTTACGTCACCCTGAGCCGTCATGATGCCGGCGGTGGTCCCGTTGAGCGTCATCGTTCCGGTAAGCGCACCACCAATCTTGATCGACGGCGCAATTGCTTTGGCGAGTCCCATCTGCAGCGGAGCCATCCGGACGTGAAGATCACGGGCATTGAAGATCCCCAGGGCCAACCCCATCAAGCCGTTTCCGATCAGGCGGCTCCGTCCCGACAACCTGTCGTCAACGGTGACGTCGCCGTTGATCTTGAGCGAATGCTCTCCTCCGTCGAACTTCGCCTGACCCGTGAGCGTCAGCGGCCGCGGAAATTTCATTGCCGGAAAGAGCTGGGTCAGAACTCGTGTATCGAGCGTGGTGAAGTGAAGATCCGCATTCCGGTACGCGAGCGTATCCGTCACAGTCGCCTCGATCTGACCCGTGACGTGTGACCGCTCTAGCGTGAGGTCCATGTTCCTCGCGAGGTAGACGCTCTTTTTTCCCGTCCAGTCCATGCCGAAGTCGAGCTTGCCCGAGCCATGCTCGGGAAGTCCGATCATCGCCCAGCGGATGTCGGCAGGATTTACCGGATCGCCGTGCAGGCGCAGTTGCAGATCGCCGCTACTGATGTAGTAGCGGCCGTCGCCGGAGATGCGCGTCGCCGGAAGCGATGCTCGCGCGCCCTTCCACCACACCGAGTCGCTGGTGAACTCGAACGTCCCCGTGAGACCGCGCACGTCTGCAACAGGAGGGCGGAACGGCTCCGCGATCATCTTGAGCGCGGCGACGTCGACCAGCCGACTCTTGTAGGCGGGATCCTCCAGTCGTACCAGAGGAAACAGTCCGTTAATTTTGTGGAAGGTCGAGATTTTCTGGTATCCGTTGGGAACCTTAATTATTGCCAGTCTGCCCTGGGGTCCGAGCGCGCCGCGCACCGCATCGTTCATCGCCGCCGGCTTGAGATTCGGATCGGGATTCCAGGGAGAGCGCACCGTCAGGTCTCCATCGAGCACCGTGGCATTGCTGAATCGGATCCACGTTCCCCAGCCGGTTTTCCTCGGCCCGGATGGTGTCGTAGTGTCACGTGGAAAGATGCGATCGTAATTCCATTTTCCCCCGGGCGGCTTGTCGACGACGATCACCGGCTTGACGAGCCGCACATCGGAAAATTCGATTCTCTGCCCGCGCAGAGTTCCCAGGCTGTACTTCGCCCAGATCTCGTCGGCTTTTATGAATGGCGCGCGAGCGCTGTCGGTGATCACCACATCGTGGAGCGTGAACCCGCCAAGAAGATTTCCACTCACGCTGCCGAGGTGGATGATCCCGTGGCTGTTGCGCTGAATGATTCCGAGGACGTACCGGCGCACGCGCTCGCGTCCCCAGTCGGTGTTGGTGACGAGGAAAGTTGCCGCGAGCAGCAGCAAAGCCACCACCGCGATTCCTGCGAGGAGGCGCGCTACCCACCTACGCATTAGAACGCTTCGCCGATGGACAGGTGAAGGACCATCCTGCCGAGGATGCCGTGCCCGTTGGTGGGCGAGTAGAGGCGGCGCTGCTGCAAGGTGACGAGCGTCTTCTGGCCATTTACGATGTTCTCGGTTACAACCGGAAGGGACTCGGACCTCCCGGGGTTGAAGCCTATATCGGCACGAATGGGGCCTACAGGTGAGCGGTACCGGAACCCAAATCCGGGCGTTACGGCCGCAATTTTCTTGGCCAGGGCGGGATTGGTCCGCTGGCTCACCACTCCCGCGTCGACGAATACTGCGCCAATCAGCTCCTGCCACACCGGAAACCGGGCCTCCACGCTGCCCTCGGCCACGAAATTCCCACCCAGTGGTCGCGGCTCGAAATCACGATCCTTGAGGGTGCCCACGTTGGGATTGCAGGTGGTGACATCGGTTCCCGAAGTGCAGGCCACGTTCGACGAGTCCTGCGCCTGAAGAGTGGTGACCGGGATCGTGAGAACGCGCGGACCGAGCTGATTCTCACCGAAGCCGCGCACCGAGTGTGAGCCGCCGGCGTAAAATCTCTTTCGGGGATGGAGGACGCCGCCGCCGATCGATGTGCCGATACCAACCGCCTGGCTCGTGCTGCCCAGCGAATTCACCCAGCCAATTCGGGCGTGCGCGCCGATCGCGCCGCGTCTCCTCCACGGCATAAAAGCAGCGCCGTCGACCGTCGCGCGGTTGTAGCGGAAATCCGAGATAGTGAACGACGACGCGTGCTCCACGCTTCCGTTGGCGCGGAACCCGGTGGTCGGCGAGAACGGGTCATTGGTGCGATCGATCGTCGAGGTGATTGCGAAGGGAGAGAGCTTCTGATTTCCGCGCAGCGCATCGAGCGTCGGAAGATCGCAGACTCCGTAGTTGATGCAGAAGTAGACGTCGCCCGCATCGACCTTGCTGATCTCGAAGCGATAGTTGGCGCTCGTCGGTGCCCGCTCCGCGAATTCCCGCGTGAAAGTAAGGCTCGTCCCGTAACCGTTGTCGATGTAAATCCCCGGAGCGCTGCGCCGGTGGGAGAACACACTCAGCGCAAGTTCGTTGTGGGGCGAGCCGAACCATGGCTCCCTTAGGTCGATGCTAGCGTTGTAAGTGGGAGCGAAATATCGCGCCAAGGCGCTCGTCTGTGGAACCGATGCATTGTGAAAAATACCGCGCCCGTTGAGCGAGCTGGCGAGCAGGTTTCCAACCGCGCCCTGTATATCCAGCCGGCGGGCGGCGCCCAGAAAGTTGTAGTTCGTGAACCGTCCTTCGACCTGGAAGAAGTCGACGGTGTTGAATCCGGCGCTCAGGCGCGCCTCGCGCGGTGGCGCTTCCTGCACGGTGACGACGATCACCTTCGCCGAGTCGGGCGTCGCGATGTCGATGGGAGGTCTTGGCTCGATCGCCGCCCGTCGGAAAAGATTCGATTCATAGAGCGCTCTCTGGCTGCGCAGCATCTCCGAGCGCTGGAAGATGTCGCCAATGCGGAAGGTGAGAGACTTCCTGATCGTCCGGTCGGTCACCCCATTGTTGCCATTGATGACGATGTCTTCAACGGTCGTCTTGTACTTCGGATTGAGAGTGAAGCTCACCTGGGCGGAATGCGCGGCGCTGTCGACGACAATCGTTGTGTCCACCTCGGCGTCGGCATATCCCTTGTCGAACAAGCCTGTCTGGAGAAAGAAGCGCGAGGAATCCACCTTGATCAGATTGAGCGGACCGTCCTTCGCGATCGCGAGGCTCCTGTTGATCTCCCGTTGCGACAGCAGCGGCATTGCCTGATTCACTACGACCTTCGAAACGAGGATGGGCGGCCCTTCCTTGATGAGGAAAGTGACGCCCACCTTGTTGGATCCGCGCGCGACCACGGCGGTGTCGACTTCGGTCTCGCGGTAGCCGCGCTTCCAGTAGAAGATGCGGATGCGAAGCACGTCCCGCTCGAGCTCCTTGTGGTCGAGATATTTCTTCGTGTAGAAGTATCTCGATTTGCTGATCAAGCAGAACGGCTTGAGAATGAAGCTGTTGCAGTACGAAGCCGTGGTGTAGATGCTTTGAAGGAGATCTGCCTTCTTCATCGCGTTCACGCCCTTGAGCGTGAGGTTCACTACTTCGGGATGGCTGGGTCCCGTTGGTATGGATTGCTGGGAAGGGAGCGCTGCCGGAGCGAGAACGAGCGCGCCAGCGAGCAATGCAGAGACGCGCGCCCGCATGGAGCCGGACGGTCTATAGGCCTTCCAGCAGCGCGTCGTTGCCTGGCGTGGCCGCGATGCGCTTGATGAGCCACTCCATTGCCGAACTGGATGGCATTTGCTGAAGGCCGCGTCTGAGTGTGTAGACATGCTCTAGCTGATCAGGACGGAAGAGCTTGTCTTCACGACGCGTGCCGCTGGTCGATACGTCGATTGCGGGGAAGATCCGTTTCTCCGAAAGCGAGCGATCGAGCTTGATTTCGCAGTTGCCGGTGCCCTTGAACTCCTCGAAAATGACGTCGTCCATGCGGGATCCGGTCTCCACAAGCGCAGTCGCAATGATGGTGAGCGATCCGCCGCCGTGTTCCGGAGCCACGGAACGCGCGGATCCGAAAAAGGCCTTGGGCTTCGCCATGGCGCTGGAATCGAGACCGCCCGATAACGTGCGGCCGGTGCCCCGCTCCACGGTGTTGTAAGCGCGCGCCATACGCGTGATCGAATCCAATACGATGACGACATCCTTGCCTAGCTCCACTAATCGGCGAGCCCGCTCGAGCACCATCTCGGTGACATCCGTATGGCGAACCGCGGGCATGTCGAAGCTGGAGGCAACAACCTCGCCATAGCCCCAGGTGATCATCTCGCTGACTTCCTCGGGACGCTCGTCGACGAGCAGAACCAGTAGCGCCGCCTGCGGATGATTGATCGCCACACCCTCGACGATCGCCTGGAGGAGCATCGTTTTCCCGGCGCGGGCGGGAGCCACGATGAGCGCGCGCTGGCCGTATCCGATCGGCGCGATGAGGTCGATTGCCCTGCGCGTCAGCTCGGGTCCGCCCTTGGCTGGCCGGCCGGTTTCGAGCTTCAGCTTGCGCTCCGGGTACGACGCGATAAGGGATCCGAAATCGGGGCGCCGTGCCGCTTCCTCCGGACTAGCGCCGTTGATCTCCTTGACGTCGACGACGACGATGCGATTGCGATGATCGTGCCCGGTGGTGGCGAGCACCTGATCGCCGCGGCGCAGCATGTACTGCCGCATGACATTCGTCGGCACGTACGCGTCGCCAGGCTCAGCGAGATAGCTGTTCGCGGCGCGGCGGATGAAGCCGCCCTCGCGCTGCGGATCGAACCAGCCCGTTGTCTCTCCGTCGGGAACGACGGGAGCCACCGGTGCCCGCGAAGCCTGCTCACCGCGCGGCGCATTCGGCTGTTGCTGCTGCGGCTGCTGCTGCCGCTGTCTTCCGCGTCCGCGCTGGTTGCGGCCGCGGCGTCCGTTGTGACGGTGGTCGCGCTCTCCGGGATGACGCTGCGGATTGCCTTCGCGCTGCTGGCCGCCACCCATTGTCTGTGGATTGTACTGCTGTTGCGGAGCGCCAGCATTGCCCGATCCGTTCGAAGGAGGAGCAACTGGAGGAGGACCAGAATTTGGTTCGGAGCTCGGCGCGGCTGAAGACTCAGGCGCGTTCGGAGCTGGGGAAGGGGAGGACGGGGGGGAGGAAGAAGGTGCGGGAGATGGAAGTACTGGTGATGTCATATT
>CATPBN010000084.1 GCA_955652635.1 uncultured Gemmatimonadaceae bacterium | reverse complement strand
GTTTTTCTCACTCCCATCGAGGAGCAGCAGCTGCGCGCGCTGGAGGCGTCCGGTGTCGAAGTGACGGCGCAGGATGTTCCATCTGCCCGGGCGGTGCCACTATCCGAGGTTCTCGAGGGCCAGTCGAAGTGAGTCTGCTCGAGGCGTTGCCCCTCGCGCTGCTTGGTGGATTGCTCGGACTCGATGTCGTGAGCTTTCCCCAGGCGATGGTCTCGCGGCCGATTGTCGCGTCGACGTTGGCCGGAACGTTTATCGGCCACAGCGAGTCGGGCCTGCTGATTGGAATCGTGTTGGAGCTCATTGCGCTGGACACGCTGCCGTTTGGAGCGTCGCGCTACCCTGAATGGGGCTCGGCCGGTGTCGTTGGCGGTGCACTGTTCGCCTCGGAAGCGCACGGTATGCCGGGGGCTTTACCGGCCTCGGTTCTCGCCGCGCTACTGACCGCGAGCATCAGCGGGTCGAGCATGGTTGTCTTGCGACGCATGATCGCTGGCCGTCTCGAACGAGCCCGCGACCAAATAGAGGAAGGATCAAGTGGGGCGCTTCTATCGCTCCACCTCTCGGGGATGACCCTTGACCTGCTGCGGGGCGCGCTCGTGACGACGCTCGGGATGATGATCTTCAGCCCCCTCGTCCGCGCCATCGTGGCTGTTTGGGGGAGCGAATCGGACTATTCGCGAGCCGTCGTAGTAATCGTCGCGGCGACAGTCGCGGGCGGCGCGCTCTGGAAGGTTTTCCATTCAGTGCGCCACGTAATCTGGTTTTTTGTTGGCGGGCTGGTCGTATCCGTCGTTCTGCTTCGCATATGACGACGACCGCAGCCGAGGGAATCTCTCTTCCAAGACGTGTCAAACTCGCGATGTTTGTCCGTATGCTCGCCGTGCAGGGCTCGTGGAATTACGAGACGCTGCTCGGCACCGGCATCGGGTTCGCGATGGAACCCGCCTTGAGATATCTCCCTGGCGGCGTTGACGGAGCACAATACCGCTCGGCGCTGGCGCGAGAATCGCGCTACTTCAATGCGCACCCGTATCTCACTGGAGTCGCTATCGGCTCGCTCACCCGCGCCGAGCTGGAAGGCGTCGATCCAGCGAGAATCGAGCGCTTTCGAAGCGCGCTGGCGAGCCCGCTCGGCAGCGTCGGCGACCGGCTCGTGTGGGCCAGCTGGCTGCCGTTCTGCTCGGTGGTAGCACTCGGCGTTTTTGGCGCTGGTGCGTCCGCTCTGGCAGTTGTCGGTACATTTCTCTTGCTGTACAACGCCGGACATTTGCTGCTCAGAGCCTGGGGGCTTCACATCGGCCTGTCTCGCGGCTTGAACGTCGCATCCGCCCTCGGCAATCCTGTGTTCCGGCAGGGACCACAGTATATCGGGAGCGCGGCGGCGCTGGTGGCCGGAATCGCGCTGCCGGTCGCCCTAGAGCGAGTCGTTGGGCCGGGCCGGGTATTCGCTGGGGGCATCATAGGCGCGGCGTTGATTGGCATTCTCCTGCTCGCACGCTTGCGCGAACGAGCGGAGGGTTGGCGCATTGCTCTCGGAGTCCTCGCTGTGTTCGTACTCTACTCGGTTCTTACCTGATGCCTGAGCGCGAAGCAAAGATCGTCAACAAGCTGGGCATACACGCGCGCCCGGCCGCCGAGATCGTCAAGGCGGCGGGAAAGTTCAAGAGCAACATCACCATCGTGCGCGACGATCTCGAGGTGAACGCGAAGAGCATCATGGGAGTGATGATGCTCGCCGCGGAGCACGGCGCGACGATCACTCTGCGGGCAACGGGTGACGATGCTGACGCCGCGCTCGACGCGCTGAGCACCGTGATCGCAAACAAGTTCGGGGAGAGCTGATGTCTACGGGACTTGCCGGCATCCCGGCGTCTCCCGGGATCGTGGATGGGCAAGTCCACCTTCTCCGGTGGGAAGTCCCCGACGTTCGACACCGCATCATCGCTGATGAGGCGATTCCGGGCGAGATCAAGCGCTTCCATGAGGCACTTGCGAAAGGGCGGGAGAGGGTGCAGCACGTGAGAGCACGCGCTGAAAGGCACGCCGGTCCGGAGGAGGCTGCGATCTTCGACGTGCAGCTCTCGATTCTCGAAGATGGCGAGCTGCTCCGCCAGGTCGAGGAGCTCATCCACCAGAACCTCGGCGCAGAGAAAGCGTTCGACCTCGTCGTGTTCGAGTGGCGTCAACAATTCGCCGCACACGCGCGTCCGATGCTGCGCGAGAGGGTCGGCGATCTGATCGACGTTCACATTCGCGTGCTGTCGATTCTCCTCGGGCTTCCCGATCACGACCCGGTCGATCTCCCCAAGGGATCGAACAAGATTCTTGTCACCCACGATCTCACACCAAGCCTGACCGTGCAGCTCGATCGCGAGGCGATCATCGGCATCGCGACGGATGCCGGCACTCGAACGTCGCACGTTGCAATTCTTGCCCGATCGCTGGGACTTCCGGCCGTCGTCGGCTTGCGCGAGGCGACTGAGCGTCTGGACGGCAGCGAGTACGTGATCCTCGACGGCACATCGGGCGTGCTTGTGATCAATCCAAGCCCCACGCAGCTCGCCACCTATCGCGAGCGGCGGGCGCGTGAGGCGGCCGAGGTGGTCGAGCTCCAGGCGATGGCAACCGCTGATTCAGTGACGCTCGACGGCCACTGGGTTACCCTGCGTGCCAACGTCGATTTGCCCGAGGAGGCTGAATTCGCCGCTCATAGCGGCGCCGAAGGCGTGGGCCTGATGCGCACCGAGTTCCTCGTGGTAGGCAGGGCGACCATGCCGGACGAGGAAGAGCAGTACAGGGCCTACCGTCACGTCGTCGAAGCATTTGGCGGAAGGCCCGTCGTGATCCGCACCTTCGACGTCGGGGGCGACAAACTCCCCGTCGGAGGCTATCCGACCGATCCGAATCCGTTCCTCGGCTGGCGCGCCATCAGGATGTGCCTCGATGAGCCAGAGCTCTTCAAGACACAGCTTCGTGCCTTGCTGCGCGCGGCGATGCACGGCGATGTCCGCATCATGTTTCCCCTCATCATCACGCTCGACGAGGTCAGGCAGGCGCGACACCTCCTCGATGAAGCGGCTAGAGAGCTGGATGCGCGAGGAGTCGAATACCGTCACGAGCTTCCTCTCGGCGTGATGGTCGAGACGCCTGCCGCCGCGCTGTCCATCCACACGCTCGTTGACGATGTCTCGTTCTTCAGCATCGGAACCAATGATCTCGTCCAGTACACTCTTGCTGTCGACCGGGGCAGCGCGAACCTGGCCTCGCGCTTCACTCCGTTGCATCCAGCCGTGCTGACCCTGATCAAGCGAATCGTCGACGTGGGAGTTGCTCACCACCTGGAAGTTGCGGTCTGCGGGGAAATGGCTTCGCAGCCCATCATGGCCTTCGCGCTGATCGGCCTTGGAGTCCGCTCTCTCAGCGTCGCGGGGCGCGCGGTCCCGCTCGTCAAGCGGATTGTGCGGGGCGTCAGCGTCGCCGTCGCAGCGGAGGCAGCAAACGCGGCATTGGAATCAAAGACCGCTCGTGAAGCCGAGGGAGAGCTTCGGAGGCGTCTGCTCTCCGCGTTCGGTGACGCTCCTTTTTTGCGCGACGGGTTGCCTGAGTTCGTAGATGGAAATATCTTCGAAGGCTCCGGTGGGTCGAAAGCTTCCTCGGCGCGCGAATAGTACGGCGCGCGACCGTTGCCACCGATCATCCTCATATCCTCCAGAGGAATTTCGTGCTCGATCGACATCTCTTCACATCCGAATCCGTCACCGAAGGTCATCCCGACAAGGTCGCGGACGCGATCTCGGACGCCATCCTTGACGCAATACTCACTGACGATCCCCAGGCTCGCGTAGCCTGTGAGACACTCGTAACAACCGGCCTCGCCTGCGTCGCGGGTGAGATCACCACCAAGACATACGTAAACGTTCCCGAGATCGTGCGCTCGACGATCGAGCGGATCGGTTACAACGACGCTGGCATGGGCTTCGACTGCAAAACGTGCGCGGTCATCAGCACCATCGACAAGCAGTCCCCCGACATCGCGCAGGGCGTGGACCATGGTGGCGCGGGCGATCAGGGGATGATGTTCGGCTACGCGACAGATGAGACGGAAGAGCTGATGCCGATGCCGATTCAGCTGGCACATCGGCTGACTGAGCGGCTCGCGGCATTCCGCAGATCCAAGGAAGGAAGCTGGGTGCGCCCCGACGGCAAAGCACAAGTCACGGTTCTCTACGAGGATTACCTCCCAATCGGTGTTGAGACCGTGGTCGTCTCGACCCAGCACTCCGAAGACATCTCGACGAAGAAGCTTCGCGAGGCGATCATCTCCGAAGTCATCGAGCCCGTCATCCCGAAGGAGCTTCGCGACAAGACGATCAAATTCCACATCAATCCCACCGGACGCTTTGTCATCGGGGGCCCTCAAGGGGACGCCGGACTCACCGGCCGCAAGATCATCGTCGACACCTACGGCGGAATGGGCCGTCACGGCGGCGGCGCCTTCAGCGGCAAGGATCCCTCGAAAGTGGATCGCTCCGCGTGCTATGCGGCGAGGTGGGTCGCCAAGAACATCGTCGGCGCGAAGCTCGCACGTCGCTGCGAAGTGCAGTTGGCGTACGCGATAGGCGTGGCTGACCCGGTATCCGTCAACGTGGAC
Organism: uncultured Gemmatimonadaceae bacterium; assembly: GCA_955652635.1. Classification (GTDB taxonomy): domain Bacteria; phylum Gemmatimonadota; class Gemmatimonadetes; order Gemmatimonadales; family Gemmatimonadaceae; genus UBA4720. The sequence continues at coordinate 4,414 of CATPBN010000084.1, read as the reverse complement.
ACGTTTGGTACCAACACGGTCCCGGAAACGGCGATCATGAAGGCCGTCCTCGAGGTATTCGATCTCACGCCAAAGGGCATCATCAACGCGCTCGACCTGAGAAAGCCGATCTATAGTCCAACCTCCTCGTACGGTCATTTTGGCCGAGCGCCGAAGAAGAACGGAAAGGGCACTCTTTTCACGTGGGAACGGCTCGATCGAGTCGCCGATCTCAAGAGGGCAGTCCGCGGCAAGTAGCCCGCGGAGCGATGGAGGTGTATGAGAAGCTGGCCGCTCCTCGGTCAGCTTTTCTGTTTTCCGCCCATCACGTTAATTTGAATTCATGCAGCTCGTAGAAGTCGAAGTCATGCGCCTGGGTCTCGACAGGTCGACCAACTCCTATGTGGTGATACTTCAGGAGAAGGGCGGAGCGCGCCTGCTGCCGATCTGGATCGGTCAGCCCGAGGCCGAGTCGATCGTGATCGAGATGAACAAGCTCAAGCGCGAGCGCCCGCTCACTCACGATCTCTGCAAGAACCTCATCATCGGGCTGGGTGGTACGCTCAGGCGTGTGCACATCACCAAAGTCGAGAATCGGACGTTCTACGCGGAGCTGCACATTGCGCGCAGCTCCGGCGCAGTCCACATCGACGCTCGTCCTTCCGACAGCATTGCAATCGCGCTGAGATTCGAGGCGCCGATCTTCGCCCAGGAAACCCTCCTCACCGCGCTACTCCTCGAGGAGGGGCAAACCCCGCCGGAGACGCTCGCCGAGCCTTCCGACGAAATGTCCGCGGAGCAGCTGAAAGAGTATCTCGAGAACATGCGGCCCGAAGATTTTGGGAAGTTCAATATGTAAGCTAGCGGTCCTGCTCTTTCTGCAGGCCGCTCTTCCTGCCGCGCAGCAGCAAGTATCCGGGCGTATCGTTCGGCCCGGCACGCGGAGCATGAATCCGGTAAGCGGCGTGTGGGTCGTTCTCCACCGCGTAGGGCCGGATCGCGCGGGTCCGCTCGATTCAGTCAGGTCAGACCCGCGAGGCCGCTACGCGTTCAAGTACGTGCGGACGGGCAGCGAGGACGCGATCTATTTCGTATCCGCCTCCTACGACGGGATTGCGTACTTCACGCCCCCGCTCGCCGAGGGGAAGGTCGCGGGCGACGACGGGGAAGTGACGGTTTTCGATACGACATCGCATACCGTGCCCACCACTCTGCGCGGGCACCACGTCGTCGTGTCGGCGGTGGATGCCAACGGGTTGCGATCGGTCGTGGAGGTCTACGATCTCTCCAACGACTCTTCCGTCACCCGCATCGCTCCGACCGACACGCCAAAGGATGCGACGTGGCAGACACACCTGCCGGCGGGCGTTTCGAATTTTCGGGTGGGTCAGGGCGACATCCCTGCAAGTGCCGTTTCCTATACGCGGGGGGTTGTGAGCGTTTACGCGCCGATCGCGCCCGGCATCAAGCAGCTCTCGTTCTCGTATTCGCTGAGCGCGAAATCATTTCCGCTGAAACTTTTTTTTTATAATGATACTGGGATTTACGATATGATGATAGAGTTATTGGTCGGCAGCGTCACCGGTCCGCATGTGCGTGAGGTAGACCCGGTGACAGTTGAAGGTCGCAACTTTCGACGTTTCCTCGCATCGGACATGCCTCGAAACGCGGTGGCGGTTATCGATCTTCCGCCGCCTCCGAGCGACAGGGCCATCGATCCACGATACATGGTTGCGATTACGCTGCTGATCGGCGGCACGATGGTTGTCGCGCTTGCGCAGGCGCTTCGCCGTAGATAGTTTCGCCAGACAATCGATCGCGGACGGGAGCCACGGAAACCGGTGTGACGCCGGTGCGGCCCCGCCACTGTAACGGGCACGAACGCAGACTCGAAATGCCACTGACCGCTGGAGCGGTCGGGAAGGTGAGTCCAGCGGCCCGAAGCCAGGAGACGACTTTCGTCCGCGCCACTTTCGCAGAACCTCGGGGGAGGTGCTGGTGGCGGTCAGGCGTCTTTTTGGCGCGTGCTCGTTGCGGGCATTCCTCTAAAGAGGAGTGTCCGTTTTGCTATTGAGCCACCGATCAGTCTGTATCGCCCTCGCGCTCGCCGTCGCCGCGTGCGGCGATTCACGTGCTCCGTCCCTCGAGGCGAGCGACGACTTCGGTGATCCTGTCCGCGCAGGGAACCCCCCGACACGCATCGTCTCCCTCAATCCGGCGACGACAGAGATCCTGTTCACGTTGGGCGCCGGTACGCGGCTCGTCGGTCGGACGAAGTACGACCTGTGGCCCGATTCGGCGAAGCTGATTCCCCCGCTCGGCGACGGGATTCAACCGAACGTCGAAGCGGTGCTCGCTTCGCATCCCGACCTCGTCATTCTGTACGCGAGTCGGGACAATCGGCCCGCGGCGGTCCGTCTTCGGGCCGCCGGAGTGAACACTCTCTCTCTCAAAGTGGATCACATCTCCGATTTCAGGCGGACTGTTCTCTTGTTGGGAGCGATACTGCGCGACTCTACTCGAGCGAGAACAGTAATTGATTCCGTATATCGAACGCTCGACAGCGTTCGCAATGCGACGGCGAAGCTATCGCGGCCAAGTGTCTTCTGGCAGATCTGGGATGCGCCAGTGATCACGATCGGAGCCGGCAGCTTCATGAACGAGCTGGTGGATATCGCCGGCGGAAAAAATGTGTACGCCGACATCGCTGGGCCGTCCGCACAAGTTTCGCTCGAAGACATTTCGCGCAGAAACCCGGACTTCATTCTGGCGGGCCCGATCGGAAAAACCCGGATAGAGTCCGATTCACGGTGGCGAATAGTCCGCGCGGTGCGCGACAACAGAATCTTCGTGGTGGACACGCTGCTTGTCGCGCGGCCGTCGGTGAGACTCGGCGAAGCTGCAGTCTCCCTGGCCAACCTCCTCCACCCCGGCACGCTACGTTGACGCGCTTCAGGGGATGGTACTGGCTGCTCCTGGTTGCGATCCTGTTCGCGATCGCGGCGCTCGCGGTCGCTCGTGGGGCTGTGTCGGTTCCGCTGGCGGCGGTGTTCGAAGCGTTGGGTGGTCGCGGCGATCCCACCGTCGTCGCCATCGTACGCGATTTGCGACTACCACGCGTGATGCTCGGCGCGCTCGTCGGCGCCGGGCTCGGAGCCAGCGGTGCGGCGCTCCAGGGATCGCTGCGCAACCCGCTCGCCGAGCCGTATCTGCTGGGCGTATCCGGCGGTGCGGCTGTCGGGGCGGTGATAGTGTTTGCGCTCGGATTCACCGGCGATTTCGTCGTCACTATGGCGGCATTCGTTGGCTCGGTCGCCGCGGTGCTGGTCGCGCTTGCCGTGAGTCGGGTCGGTGCGCGCGGAGCGAGAGCAGATCTTCGCACGCTCCTCATCGCTGGTGTGATCGTCGGCGCGTTTGCCAACGCGGCGATCATGGTCGCGCTTGCCAGTGCGGAGCCCAACACCATACGCGGTGCGCTCTTCTGGATGATGGGATCCGCCGCTGACGCGAACTGGCGGCGCGTCGGTTGGCTCGCAGCAAGCATCGTCGCTGCGGGAGGAGCGCTCATCTACTGGGCAAGGGAAATCGATGTCCTATCACTCGGCGAAGAAACCGCAGCATCGCTCGGCGTCAATGCTGAACGATCCGGGCGCCGCGTGTTCCTGATCGCTGCACTTTTGGCCGCGGCTACCGTAGCAGCTGCCGGCCTCGTTGGGTTCGTTGGCCTCGTTGTTCCACACATCGCGCGTCGCATGGGTCTTCGCTCACATCGTCCACTCGTTCTCGCGGCTGCGCTTATCGGAGCAACGCTCGTGGTTGCCGCCGATCTTGCGGCTCGCACTGTCGCACCGCCAACCGAGCTCCCTCTCGGAGCGATCACCGCGCTACTCGGCGTGCCGTTCTTTCTTGTCCAGTTGAGACGCACGGCGTGATTACGGTCTCCGATCTCGTCGTCACGTATCCCCGTGCGGGCAGGAACGCCGTCGATGGCGTGAGCTTTGTCGCCGATGCTGGCAAGCTGACGGCATTGGCCGGCCCCAACGGATCGGGGAAGAGTTCCATCGTCAGGGCGCTGCTGCGTCGCGCGGATGTCCTGCGCGGATCGGTGGCGGTGGGGGGCACCGACGTGAGAACATGGTCGCTCACAGAGCTAGCCCGCCGTGTCGCCGTCGTCCCGCAGCGCGAAGAAGCTGCCTTTCCCACTCAAGTGCGCGAGTACGTCGCCCTCGGTCGCTATCCGCACCTTGGACTTTGGCGCGCACCTACCGCGGCCGATGAGACAGCGGTCAGCACGGCGTTGGAGCAAGCCGGAGTGTCAGCCCTCGCGGCTCGCGACACAGATGCGCTCTCCGGTGGAGAATGGCAGCGGGTGCGCATTGCCCGCGCCCTCGCACAAAGAGCTTCAACCATCGTTCTCGACGAACCCACGACATTC
>CATPBN010000083.1 GCA_955652635.1 uncultured Gemmatimonadaceae bacterium | reverse complement strand
TCGCGTCTCACCGCCGTGAATCGCAGTTGTCGAGAGGCCCATCTTCCGCGTCGGTTCCGTCAATATCTCTCCTAGCCGAGGTTGCGGGTGCTTCGACCGGCGTCGAAGTCATGCTTCACGACGCGAACGATCTCGGCCGGCGCGATTCCCAGGACATCGCGGGCGACCACGGTACCCGGACTAACAGTATCATCGACGACGAGCACCGCCATCTCGTGACGTCGCGGCCCGTATACCCAGACGAGCTCTCCGTCCTCGAGCAGCCGCTTGCGCGCGTCCGATGGATGCAGTCTTACGAGGGGCCCCCGCTCGGGATCGCCCGGGTGCGTCGCCAGATAGCGCGAGACCATCAGCCAGGGCTGGAATCCTTCCATCATGCATCGAGCCTCATCGGCTCAACCGGGGCAGTGGCGCTGCCAACTGCGACGTAGCCTTTGTCGTGCCTGATGACGAGACGTCTCCGCCACAGAATGTCCAGCATGCGCGCCGCGTGCTCGCGCGACAGTCCCGTGGCATCGGCCACCTCGGCGACGTCGGCGCTGACGCCGGCACCGAGGTGAGAGATGATCTCCCATGCGCTTCTCTCGTCGACATCGACGATCCCGACGAGTCGCGACCCTCCATCCGCGTGTTGTGTGACCAGCGCGAGCTTATGCCGCTCGAGCACGGCTTCGATAGCGTCCATGTGCGACTCGCTGATCCCGCGAAAGAGGAAGTAGACTTCGCGACGCGGCGCATCCAGGCTCACGTACTGAAGCAGCAGCTTGGCAACGATCTCATCGGCGCAGGAGAAATCCAGCAGCCCGACGTGCGAGAAGTCGATCACAGTGAGCGCGCGATCCCCAATGCGATCCAGCTCCTGCTCGATCTCGCACCTCACCGCCGCTCCCGTGGGGCGGGTGACGAGATTCGAGTAGAGCTCACAAACACTCTTCCTGAGCATTGAGCTGACATCGATGTGGTTAATCACGCTACCCGCTCCGGAATGGTTATCTGCACTTGCGCACCCGGAAAATAAGAAAGGTCTTCGAGGAGAGGCTCGTCCTCGTCCCAGTCTCCCTTCGGAAGCACAGCAATACGAGCTGTGCCACTTCGGATGGAGAGTTTGCCATCCCATGTTCCCACAAACTTGCGCACTCCCGCAAGGCCTTGACCGCGACCCGGATCCCTGAACCTGGAAGCGCCGCGCATCACGGTCTCCTCCAGCGCCTGTCCGTCATCCCAGCGCTCACGCTTCTGAAATCCGGGGGCCGACTCGAGGGACTGCTTGAATCCGATTCCCGGGTCGCACACGGCAATCACGACGACCTTTCTGCCGCCGAGTCGAACGCGCCATGTGTAAGTCTGCACTGCGACCCAGCCACCTCTGCCAGCGTGCTCGACGATGTTCTGACAGACCTCCGAGAGCGCCATCGTGAAACGCATGGTGATCTTCGCATCGAGATTCAGATTCTTGACCAGCGCGTCCTGCGCCCGTTGCTGGATCTTGTCGACCACGTCGTGTACGTCGTCGCTCTTCGAGATCGAGGTAACCTCGAGCAGCACGCTGGTCTCCGCCGCCTTGGTGCTCTTCACGCGGCCCTGAATCTCGTAGAGCTCGGCTGCGTGCTTGAAGAAATCCATCCGCGACCAGTAGTGGCTCACGTTCTCGGCTTCGGGAACGTAGAGCACCGGACGCTCCGCGCGCGATTGGGCGAGTGCCAGCAGCGCCGTCAGTCCATACGGAGACGCCCAGCGCGCGTGCCTGGTATCGACGATGATTTTCTCGTCCAGCGGCAACGGTGCGACCTGATCCAGCACCAGCTCGAATGACTTATCCTCGAGCGAATGAGGAACGTTGATGATTGTCGTCACTTGGTGCTGAGCTCTCCGCGCAGATAGTCGGCGAGACCGGTAGCGCCGCGATGGTCCACGTTCCGGGCAGCCGCATCGAGAGCACGGTCCATGGCCGCGTCTAAGATATCACCCGCTAGCAGTCGCGAGAAATGGGTCGCACCCCACACGTCGCCGCATCCGGTTGGATCTCCGGGACCGGAGTGTCGAGGACGCTTCGCCGGCAATTTCGCCGTGCGGATTGCACCAGACGTCGCGGCGAGCGCCGGCCGGCGCACGTCTGATAATCGCTCGAACCCCGGCGCTGCAAAATAGATGATGCCGCGGCTACCAAGTGTAATGGTTATCGAGGAAACGCCCTCTGCGAAGGCGATAGCAGCCAAGGCCATCGGGTCGCTTGCCATCATGTTCATCTCGTCCTCATTCACCTGTATGAGATCGAAGCAGCGGCACCACGCACCAGGGTTCGGGAGGGGTCGAAGAGTTCTCGTCCCATTCGGCTGCACGGCGAGCAGCAGCGAGTGTATGTCGCAGTAGATGGGACCGCTGAAGTGCTGTCGAATCAGTTGTGCCGTCTCCAGATCGAGCTCGAACCCGCTGATCAGATTTATGTAGAGCGCGTCGAGATCTGCCAGGAGCGGCTTGAGGCCGAGCCAGCTCCAGCCTGGTACGCCTCCGCTGAGTTGCTCGCAACGGCGCTCGTCACTCTGGTAGTGCATCACCACTCTGTTGTTGGGATGCGGGACTTCGATCGGCGCCGCTCCGGGAGCCGCTCGGTCGAGGCCGGCGACAAACTGCCGCGCCGACTGCGCGAGATCGCTTCCCACCTTGAGTATCGGAACGAATTCCCAGTCCGGAGGCAGGGCTGCCTCGAGCGCGCCGAGCGCGTAGGTGATTCCGCCCCACTCCTCCACCGCTGCGTCATGTGGGTCTCGTCCGTGAATCACGTCCCAGACGAAGCTCCCCATTACGCCAACGCGTCGTTTGCGCGTCATCGGGCTTCGACGAGAGCCATTCTAGAGCTCACCGAGCGTTTGCATCTTGAACGTAGCGATCGCTCCGACGACGCCAGCCGAGAGGGGAAGCGCCCCGGGCACAATGCGACACGCCTGCACGGCCGGCTTGAACGCACGGCGTTTTACTTCGGCGCGAAGGGGCTTGAACAACGCGTCGCCCGCCTGAGTGACACCACCAGCGAGAACCACGACGTCGGGATTGAAGATGTTGAGCAGATTCGACACGCCCGCTCCGAGAAAGTGCGCGGTCTCGCGCACGACTTCCGTGGCTATCGTATCGCCGCGCTTCGATGCTTCGTACACTGTCTGCGCCGTGATTTTCTTCGGATCGCCACCAACCAGGCCGGCGAGAATTGACTCGCCCTCGTCTCCGCGCAGGGCCTCGCGCGCGCGTTCGGCGATTGCCGGACCCGAGGCGTACGCCTCGAGGCATCCGTAGTTGCCGCACTTGCAGCGCCTTCCGGTGGAATCGATCGTCGTGTGGCCGATCTCGCCCGCCACATCGGACGCTCCGTGATACAGCTTTCCTTCGAGGATCAGCCCTCCTCCGATTCCGGTTCCCAGCGTCATTCCGATCACGTTGCGGCCTCCTTTGGCCGCACCGCACCAGAACTCGCCGAGCGTAGCGCAGTTTGCGTCGTTGTCCAGGGTTGCATCGAGGTGAACACGCTTGGAGATCTCGTCGCGCAGAGGGAAGTTCTTCCAGCCAAGATTCGGAGTCACTATGACGATCCCCTTGGCCCGATCAAGTGGCCCCGGCGAACCAATTCCGACTCCGAGAAAAGCCGATCGCTCCGCGCCGGTCTCCGCTCTCGTTTGGGTGATCACCTTTTCGATCATCTCCGCGATCCGCTCGACCACCGAAGCCGCGCCTCCTTCAGCCAGGGTCGGCCGCGTCTGCATCGCGATCTCGCGGCTGCCATCGAGGGGCATCGCGCCCGCAACGATGTTGGTTCCGCCGAGATCCACTCCGATGATGTAACGCTCCTTGACGCTCATACTGGCACCGGTGGGTTGAGGACTTCCGTGAGCAAGCCGGAGATGTATTCAGGACCGAGCTCGCGCATGCAACGCCAGTGTCCGAGTGGACACCGTTGTGGACCGTGACGGTCGCACGGACGACAGGAAAGCCCATCGAGGCCGGCGACCGCGTGACGCTCGGCGAGGGGGCCGAACCCGAACTCCGGAACGGTAGGTCCGAAGATCGTGAGCGTCGGCGTTCCCATCGCTGACGCAAGATGCTGCGGCGCCGAGTCGTTCGTCACTATCGCCTGGGCGCGGCCAATCAACTCCGCCGACGCGAGAAGCGAAAGCTCACCAACGGCGTTGATCACGCAGCCAGCTGGAAGCGCCGACTCGATTTCCTGCGCCAGGGGCGCGTCCGACTTATCACCGATGATTGCAATTCGAGCGTGGTCGCTCGTCCGCCTGGCAAGCTCGACGTAATAGGGCCAGCGTTTCGTGCCCCACGCGCTACCCGGGGCGAGCGCGACAAAGGGCTCCTCCAGACTGCCTGCTCTCCTCAGCATCCGGTCTACGGTGAGGCGCTCCTCGTCCGAAGGATAAAGCCGCGGGCGAATCTGATCGCGTGTGGGCGGATCAGCGCACTCGGACATTGACAGCGACCACAATCGCTCGGCGTGATGACGATCCGATCTGTACGGAATCTGTTTCGTGTAAAGGGCCCTGCCTGTGGAGCTGGCGAACCCGATTCGTTGCTTCGCTCCCGTCATGATCGCGAGCAACCCACTGCGAAAAGATCCCTGCGCCAGGTACGCAGCGTCGTAAGGTCGACGGCTGCGCAGCTCGCTAACAGTCTGCCACAGGTTGAGCGCCGAGCCGTACGTCCCGCGCTTGTCGTAGCGGATGACGGTGCGGATGTTGGGGTTGTTCGCGAGGACTGCGGCGCCCGGTGGGGTCACAAGCACGTCGACCGGGCCGCGCTTCGCGAGCTCCCTGATGAGCGGCGTCGTGAGAATGACGTCGCCAAGAAAGCTCGTCTGAATAACGAGCGATCCGCTCACTCAGTCCACCTGGAGCACGGCAAGAAAGGCTTCCTGCGGTATTTCAACTGAACCGACCTGCTTCATTCTCTTCTTTCCCTCCTTCTGCTTCTCGAGAAGCTTCCGCTTGCGTGAGATATCCCCGCCGTAGCACTTGGCGAGCACGTCCTTCCGCAATGGCTTCACGCTCGTCCGCGCGATCACCTTCGTTCCGATCGCTGCCTGGATCGCGACCTCGAACAGCTGACGAGGAATGAGATCCTTGAGCTTGTCGGCGATCTTTCGCCCCCACTCGTACGCCTTGTCCTTGTGGATGATGACGCTGAACGCGTCCACTGGGTCGCCGTTGATCAGCATGTCCAGCCTCACCAGATCGCTGCGACGATATTCAAGCATGTCGTAGTCGAGCGACGCGTAGCCGCGGCTCACCGTCTTGAGCTTGTCGAAGAAATCGAGGATTATCTCGCCGAGCGGGAATTCCCAATCGAGCTCGACGCGCTGCGTGTCCAGATAGGTCATGTTCTTGTACACGCCGCGTCGCTCGGTCCCCAGCGTCATGATCGGTCCGATGTATTCCGCGGGTACCATGATGCGCGCCTTGACGTACGGCTCCTCGATGTAATCGACGACCTGTGCCAACGGCATGAGCGATGGATTCTCGATCAGTGTCATCGTCCCATCTGTCTTGTACACTTTGTATTCGACTGAAGGAACCGTCGTGACGAGCTCGAGATCGAATTCGCGGGTCAATCGCTCCTGTACGATTTCCATGTGCAGAAGCCCGAGGAATCCGGCGCGGAACCCGAATCCCAGCGCCGTCGATGTCTCCGGCTCGTAGTTGAGCGATGCGTCGTTGAGCTTGAGCTTCTCCAGCGCGTCGCGAAGCGTCTCGTACTGCGTGGTATCGGTTGGATAGAGTCCCGCGAAAACGAAGCTCCGCACGGCCTTGTAGCCGGGTAGTGCTTCGGTAGCGTGATTGTCCGCGTCGAAGATCGTGTCCCCCGCCCGCGTCTCGCTGACCGAGCGCACACTCGCGACTACATAACCGACTTCGCCGGGCCCAAGCTGCTCGGTAGGGACCTGACGAAGCTGGTTGTACCCGACTTCATCCACCTCGTAGACCGATTCGCTCGCGCCGAAAGTGATGTGCGTGCCTTTCCTGATAACTCCATCGACGACTCGAACACTCGGAATCGCGCCCCGATAGCGGTCGTAATACGAGTCGTAGATCAATGCGCGAAGTGGAGCGTTCTCGTCGCCTTCGGGCGGAGGCACCTTCCTTACGATCTCCTCGAGGAGCTCAGGGATGCCGATGCCCTCCTTTGCGCTCACGAGGAGAATCGCACTAGGGTCAATACCGAGGAGGTCAGCGAGCTCTTGCTTGCGTTGTTCCGGCTCGGCTCCCGGCAGATCGATCTTGTTCAGAATCGGGATGATCTCAAGGCCGGCGTCCATCGCCAGAAAAAGATTGGAGAGTGTCTGCGCCTGAATCCCCTGCGACGCGTCGACGACGAGTATGGCGCCCTCGCAGGCCGCGAGGGACCGCGAGACTTCGTAGGTGAAGTCCACGTGACCCGGCGTGTCGATGAGATTGAGCTCGTATTCCTGACCGCCCCGGGCCGTGTACGTCATCCGCACGGCATTCAGCTTGATGGTTATTCCGCGTTCACGCTCCAGATCCAGCGTGTCCAGCACCTGAGCCTTCATCTCCCGCTTCTGCAGCATGCCCGTGGCCTCGATCAGCCGATCGGCGAGAGTCGATTTGCCGTGGTCGATGTGCGCGACAATGCAGAAGTTGCGGATGTGCTCGAGCTTCAAATGCTATCTCTGGGCTTGTGCGGGGTGCTTGGGCGGGAACCACGAAATATAACCGTCATGGGTCACTCACCCTCGACTGCGCGAAAGAAAAAAAGGGCTGCCTAAGCAGCCCCTTTTTCTTGCACAGCACGCGGTTGGAATCGCGACGCTAGTGCCTCGGCGGAGGAGGATCTGCGATCGGCTTCGAGTGGGGCGCCGACTGTGTTGGAGGTGGCGGCGGGGGTGATCGCTCCGGGCCGCGCGTGGGCTCCGACCGCTGCGGGGGCGCCTCGCGGATAATGGGCCTCGAGTACTCCCGAACCGGCTGCGTCCCAATGACGGGGGTCTCGGCGCGAGGCGCACCGCCGCGCTCAACAGGAATGCGATTTCTTTCGGGTGACGCACCGCCACGGGCTTCGTTGCCCAGATCGCGGAAAATCTCGCGCGGGTCTCGCCTGTTCGGCCTTGGCGCCGTGATCGTTACGTCGCCCATCTGCGGCGGGTCGGCGCGTCGCGTGATTGTCACAGGGAAAGTTCTGAGGCCGGTCGCTCGGGGAATGGTTCCGGGGTGGGGGCCTGATCTCGGAGGCACGCGGCCTATTGTGCCCGCGGAATCCCGAGGATTTCCAGGCGAGCCGGGACTGTATCTCGTGTGCGGCTGCGACGGGCCATAAGCAACTATCGGCATGCCACAGAAGTCGTAGCCAATTACGCTCACGCTCCGCCCATCGTTTCGCAGCTGCGCGACCCGGTTGAGCACCGCCAGACGACTGAGGGCGAGGCTTGGCCCGTAGCTACCATAGTACAGGTCGCACGCATACAATGAATTCGACGCGTAGTAATTGTTGTATTGGGCCGAGGCGAAGCGCATGTAGTCGGTTCCGATGGGCTCGCCCTTCGCGCCCAGGTACGCTGCGAGCGCGTATGCAGCGGATGCTGGCGAGCGGTGCTCGATCAGTCGCCGAATCGCCGAAATATTCCAGTCGCCGTCGCTCTCCACTCGCTCGAGGTTGAACGGAGCGCGCGACGCGAGCGCGATCACCGTGCCGCGGCTTTCATCGTCGTTACTCGCGTAGTAGTCCGAATAGCTGACGTAACGTCCGCTTGCGTCGTACGTGCCACCGCCGCGAGAGAATCCGGCGAAGAAATTCGGGAGCCGGAGCTGCTTATGCTGGAGGATCTTCACCGATATTCCAGGGAAGTCCGGATGCAGGACCTGGATTTGCCCGTCGAGGTCCAATGACACCGCGAACACGTACGCATCCTCTGAGACTGTGATCGCGGGCGTGACGTAGTTCGACGCGATCGGACCGTTCTGGGAATAGACGCGAACGTTCGGAGCTCTCGCTCTCGATTCATTCTGCGCGGCCGACGGTGGGGCCAAAAGAGTGACAAGAAGTGCCGCGACTCCCCCCGCGGATATCGATTTCGCTGCGCGCATGCCGGACCTCCTGTCCTTTGTATACAATTTGGTTGGATGTCTCACCCGGAGTCAATCCCCAAACTAGGCCCGCCCGAGCCCGCGAGCGCGCTACCTGTTAGGCAGCTTACGGATTTACCTTCCGCCATGCCGCTCCCGCAATTGTTGTCCATCATCGAGTCTCTGGGGGAGTTCAGAGAGCTCCTTGATGAGATGCCCGCGCCGGGCGTCCGGCGCCAGATCGGTGGATTGCACGGATCCGGCGACACTGTTGTGCTCGCGGCGCTTGCACAAAATGCAACCCGCTTCTTCGTCGTCGTAAATGACGACGTTGCGGGCGCCGAGCGCTGGCTGGCGGACCTGACGACGCTCGTTGAACCCGACGCGGTTGCATTCTACCCGCCGCGCGAGAGCTTCGGCGAAGCCGAGGCCCACGCCGAGATCGCCGGAGAAAGAGTCGAGACACTCGAGCGAATAGGTCAGGGTGATCTCCGCATTCTCATTACCACGACACGCGCACTTCTCGAGCGGACCCAGCTTCCGCGCGCGCTCGCTTCGGCGAGGGTAGAGCTCCGGAAGGGCGACACGCGCCGCCCTGAAGATCTGGCGTCGCACCTCGAAGCGATTGGGTTCGAGCGCGTACCAATGGTCGAAGACGTCGCTCAGTTCAGCGTACGCGGCGGAATCTTCGACATTTACAGCTTCGGAATGGCGGAGCCAGTCCGCCTCGAATTCTGGGGCGACGACATCTCGGAGCTCCGTCACTTCGACCTGGTGACGCAGCGCTCGACTCGCGACGCGGAGCTGGCGCTCATCCTGCCCGTAGACGGACAAATCGCCGTCGGCGAAGGAGAGCCAGAGCGCTCCTCGATCCGCGCGATTTTTCCACCGGACACGCTGCTCGTTATCCC
>CATPBN010000082.1 GCA_955652635.1 uncultured Gemmatimonadaceae bacterium | reverse complement strand
TTGTCGAGCCTGTCATTGATGGCGACGACCTCACCCGCGATCGGCGAGAAGAGCTCCGACACCGCCTTGACCGCCTCGATGGTGCCGAAGACGTCGTGCTTTCCGAGCTTCGTGCCGACCTTCGGCAGCTCTATGTACACGATATCGCCGAGCTCGCCCTGGGCGTAGTCCGTGATGCCGATCTCGACCGGATCACTGGCGCCCTTTCCCTTTCGGACGTACTCGTGCTCTTCGGTGTAAAGGAGATCGCCGGGAATGTTCGCCACTTCTGCTCCGCTGTAATGCGTAATTGCTTGCCGGCGAGGTTCTGACGCCGGGCGCGAAGTCTATCGGCGCTCTAAATGGGAGTCAAGAAACGCGGGCTTCGCTCTCCGTCTCTACAGCATTTCGCTGAAGGGAGCTCCACAGCGCATCGACATCGCGCTCGAGATCCTGGAGTGAGCCATTGTTCTCGATCACGTAGTCGGCCCTGGCGCGCTTGAGCTCGGCGGGCATTTGGGATGCGATCATGTTCATCGCGTCCGTCGCCTCCATGCCGCGGGTGGCAACCATGCGCTCGAGTCTCAGAGGACGCGGGGCGTCGACGAGAACGATCGCGTCGAATTCATCGACGATATTCCTCTCGAACAACAATGGAATGACGCAGATGACTATTGGGTCGCCGCGCTCCCTGGCTTGTGCGATCTCCCGGTCGCGTAGGCGCGTCACTCCCGGGTGCACGATCCTGTTCAGAGCATCCAGCTCGCTCTGATCCGCGAATACAATCTGTCGGAGTGCAGCGCGATCCAGGCTTCCATCTTTCTTCAGGACATCCTTGCCCCAGCGCTTTATGATGTCCTTGAGGGCCTGCGTCTCGGGTTGCACGGCCTCACGCGCGAGCAAATCCGCGTCGATCACCGTTGCACCGCGATCGGCGAGCATTCTCGCAACCTCTGACTTTCCGCTGGCGATGTTTCCTGTCAGTCCAATGCGAATCATCTGTCAAAGGATTGAGGTGGTGTGACGCCCAGCCTGAACGCCCAAGATAGGAAGTTCTCCCAAACCTGTCACGCATAAACTGCTGCTTGCGACGGGCAGCTCTACTGCTGAGCTTGCTAGAGCAGAGGTACCTGGGCTGCGTCGCCGGCGGGAACTGTATGGCACATTCTGCACCGCGCCTCGTAGGACTCGGTCCCTCCGACCATGATTTGGGGCGAATTATAGGGAACGGGACGTCCACCGATGAGCCGCTGGTTCCGACTCGCCGGACCGCCGCAGAGCACACAGATCGCGTGCAGTTTGTCGACCACCTCTGCGATCGCCATCAAGTCGGGCATGGCGCCGAACGGCTCTCCGCGAAAGTCCGTGTCCGTTCCCGCGACGATGACGCGCCGGCCCCGGCCCGCCAGAGAAGTCACCAGCGGGACGATTCCCCGATCCATGAACTGCGCTTCATCGATCGCGATCACGTGGGCTATCGGGTCGATCTGCTGAGCGATTTGCGCAGCCGAGTCGGCCGGGATTGCCTCGACGGTGCGCCCGTCATGGCTCGACACGGTATAGATGCCCGCGTACCTGGCATCGAGGTGGGACTTGAACACCTGCACTCTCTTCCGGGCGATGATCGCCCGCCGCACGCGGCGAATGAGCTCCTCGCTCTTGCCGCTGAACATGACCCCGGCAATGACCTCGATCCATCCACCGGCCTGGTGGAATGGTCCGCTCGGTCCGCTCACGACCGGTCGCGATCTCTACGGGGAGGACCTCCACGGCTCGATCTGTCCGGTGGTCCGCCGCGACGCGGAACGCCCGGCCGGCCTCTCGGCGGCGCGCCGCGATCACGCGGGCCGCGTTCGGGGCGGTCAGTTCTGGGACCGGCAGATCGCTCTCTTTCCTCCTTGTCGCGCTCCCCGCGTACCACCACACGCCGTCCGCGGATCATTGCGCCGTTGACTCTGGCGATGACGCCAGCCACATCAGCGTCGGCGACTTCCACCAGGGCATGGCTCTCGCGCAGATCGATCTTGCCAACGTGATCGCCTGCAATTCCGCCTTCGCCCGCGATCGCGCCCATGAGATCGCCGACCTTCACACCGTCGCGCGTTCCGATGGTCATGAAAAGACGCGTCATCCCGCCCGATACGCCCTGGGGTCGATCACCATCCGTCGGTCTTGCGCGCGCGACCGGGGGAGCGTTTTCCGCCGCGGCGCGCCGCTGGGCACGCTCGCGCTCGAGTAGATAAAGGGCAGCAGCGGCTAGCTCCGACGCATCGAATTCTTCGAGCAGCGGCTCGAGGGCGATGATCTCGCGCGGAGGAACACCACGGTCCAACACCGCGCGCAGCTCCTGTCGCACTGTCGCCTCGCGATCATGCGCGCGGCGCTCGGGCCCGCTGAGATTGAGCGGCGCAAGGCGGCCACCTGTCAGCTCCCTGAGCCAGGCTATCTCACCGGGTCTGGCCAATACTACGACCTGAACCGGTTTTGCCTGAGCAATCCGTTGAAGCTCCGCCGACGTCACCGGAGGCTGATAAAAAATCACGGCGTGCGCCGGACTTCCGAAATCGCTCTGCGTTACACGAATGTTCGGGTCGTCATCGTGATACCCGAGCGTGCGGAGAGTTTGCTTCGCGACCTCGATGGCCGGAGCGTCACGCGCGACGATCACGGCTGAAGGCGGGTTGAGGTCGTCAAGCAGGCGTCTGAGGGCGGCGGGTCGGGCGCTGGCGCCAACGGTGACGTGCCTGATGATCGGAAGCTCGTAGTTCTCGGGCATCTGCGGCACTTCTATCTCCGCGGCACCTACCCGCCTGGCACGGCGAGCATATCGTTCGACCAGGTTCTCCACGGCGGGAGTGACCTTGCGCACGACGATGACTCGACTCGCGTCGCCGAGCTCGCTGAGAAGCGCCTCCAGCGCAGCAATCGACTCGGGGCCTTCCTCGAGTATGTCGTCAGCCCAGGCGAGCACGATTGCCTTCACTGAATCGACTTTGAGAAGCGAAGCGCGGACGAGCCCGCCGAGCTCCGACGCCGCGCCGACAACCGCGAGCACGGGGCGCGTTTTGAAGATCCGGCCGGCGCGGGACGCGCTCGTGATGGGAACAACCTCGATTCCCGCCGGACCAGTAAGTCCGAGCACGGTCTCGGAGATGGTCAGGGCCGTTTCCGCATCGCGAGTTACGACGACGACTTGCGTGCCCCCTACCGCCGGATCGACGCGCGCCAGGGCCGGAGTCAAAAATTCCGCAATCGACTCGGTCGTATGCGGAAGGGTGTAAACCAGATTTTGGGGGCGGCCTGCCTGTCCGGAAGCGCGCTCTCCGACTTCCTCCGATTCCAACATCCTAAACCTCTATTTTGCAACGTGGCGGAGTGTCTGCCGCGCCGGTATCGTTATATGTCTCACCTCTCGCGGCGACGCCGCTCACCAAAGATAGCAGCATCGGGGTCCCCATGATTACCGCCATCGTATTGATCAAGGCCGAGCCGAAGCAAATCGCCAAGTGCGCGACAAAGCTGGCGGGGATAGATGGCGTTTCGCAGGTCTATTCGGTCTCGGGCGAGTGGGATCTCGTCGCGATGATAGAAGTCGCGGAGCACGAAGCGATTGCGCGCATTGTGACCGAGGAAGTCACAGTGGTTCCCGGCATCAAATCGACTCATACACTCACCGCATTCCGCGCCTACTCGAAGAAGGACCTCGAGCAGGCGTGGGACATCGGGCTGGAGTAGCGGCTGGTGCTGGCGAGCAGCTCTGGTCCGGACGCGGCGAGCCGGGCCGCGCTTCGATTGCTGATGCGGCGGTTGCCGGGCGTGAGCGTGATGGACGGCGCCGCCTCGGTCGAGCCGTTCGCCGCAAGCGATCCGCCAGCTCTGCGCGCCGCGAGCGTTATCGAGGGGACCGAACTGCGCGCGGTTCGGGTTCCGGATTTCTCGCCCGAAGCGAAGTCAGGATTCGGAGCCTTTCTCGACGGGACGCAAAAGGTTCAGATCATCGCACACCATGGCGGAATGCCGATCGTGATCGGTACGGTGTCGGCAGCAGTTCGAATTCGGGTCGATCGCCGCCTGACGACCTGGGCACAGGAACCGCCAAGGGTGGAACGGAAGATCTACCTGCCCCTGCGTTACCTGCCAGCGCTTGCAGAGTTGGGCGCCGATGGCATTCAGGCGCGTTGGCCAATCGTAGACACATCGACGGCAGATAAGAGCGGCGAGTACCCAAGCCAGCATCCGGCGGTCCTGCTCGAGCGCGCGACTCGCGCCGTCGATCAGGAGCGCGAGCAGCTCGAGGACTGGATGGCGGAGGCATGGTGCGCGAAGGGGGCGACTCCGATTTTCATGGATGGCGGCATCAGCAGAAGCGCCAGCGTCGCATCGTCGTCGCTCGCGGTTGGCGTGATAAAGAGCCATCGCACGCTCTACGTCGAGGGAGATGCGCTCGGGATCGTGCTCGGGCTTCGGAAAGGCGAGCGATCTTCGGTCTTTCGCGTGTCACCCCGGTCACGCAGCTCCGTGATGAGCTGGTATCTCCGCCTGCGCGGCGTCGCGGGCCGTGATCCACTTTGGGGATTGGTCCGCGTCGAGGTGGCTGAGCGCGAGCGGCTCTCGGACCGCGCCAACGAGATATCGAGATGGATCATGGCGGAGACGACTCCGCTTTCGCTTCCCGACGGACGGTGGGACAAACTCGCCTACGGCGTGAGGGACTGTGAAGAATTTCTGAGAGCAATCTCATGATCGAAGCATTGGGGCGAGTCGTCGCGACTGAGAGGAAGCCAAACACTCCGCACGAATTTCATTTCTGGACGGCGATCAGCTCCCCGGTCGGCATCGGCACGATTGTTCGCGTCGATGGAGCGCAACCGATGGACGGGCAGATTCCACACATCTACGGGATCGTCGTCGAGGGATTCAGCTACACGGATCTGCAGTCGCCAATGCACGACGTACTCGGCCACGATGGATTGCCCACTCTGGCGGGATTCGCATCAACTGAACGCGCTGAGATCCGCCTCTATACCGCGGCGGTACTGCGGCAGATTCCGGAGGAGCCGCTTCAGCCCGTGCCGATGGGACAGGTTTTCCTGGCGGAAGAAGCGGACGTGCACGTCGCGCTCCGGATGGACAGTTACCTGAAGGAGGGCGCCAACACCGGAATTCCGGTAGGTGTTTATCGCGCTGGAGGAACCGACGCGGTCATCTACCTCGACGCGGATTTTCTACTCGGCCCCGAGGCGGCGCACCTCAACATCACCGGTGTGTCAGGTCTGGCCACCAAGACCAGCGCGGTCGAGTGGCTGCTGGCATCGCTGTTCAAGCATTTCCCCGAAGAGAAGGGGTCCATCGCCGCCGTCTGCTTCAACGTCAAAGGACCCGACCTCTGCTACCTCGACCAGCCGGGCAAGGTCGAGCAGAGCGACGAAGTGCTCTACGAGAAGCTGGGTGTGGAACCCAGGCCCTTCCAGAAAGTCGAATACTTCGCGCCATACACGGCGAAAGGTCTCGCTCTCAACACGTTCAGGAACAACGAGGAGCTGCTGGACAATGTCACCCCGTTGACCTGGGGGTTGCGCGAGGTCCTCCAGTACGCCGAAGTCCTCCTCAACAAGGATGACATCGATGCCAAGGCTGACGCGCTGATCGACTTCATCACGGAGAACGTCGTCGACAAGGAGTTCCCACCCGATGGGATTCTCACGAAGAACCATCGCGTTCAGTCGTTCGCTGAGCTCGACGCATGGTTCAGAGACATCCTTCAAGGGCTGGAAAAAAAGAACGGAGAGAGCTGGCGCACGCACCATGTGGCGACGATCCGAAAGGTTCGGAACCGGCTGTCCAACATCTCCACCCGTTGTGCCGGACTGGTGACCGATTCCGGAGCCGTGAGCGACCTCCCGTTCGGGAGCTTTGGCGACAAGACGGTGTATGTAGTGGACGTCGCAAACCTCGAGGAAGATGCGCAGGATCTCATCTTCGCCCGCATCGTCTCCAAGCTGCGCGAGCACCTGGAGCGCAGGGACCTCGGCGTCAAACACCTCGTGGTGTTCGTCGACGAGCTCAACAAGTACGCGCCCGGCGATGGACCAGAGACTTACGTCAGGAAGATGCTGCTCGATATTGCGGAGCGGGGGCGCTACCTCGGCCTCGTGCTCTTCAGCGCACAGCAGTTCCGGTCGCAGGTGCACCGTCGTGTTGTCGGCAACTCGGGGACAGCGCTGTTCGGGAGAATGGATCCGGACGAGCTCTCGACACCGGGTTACGCCGTGCTGAGCCCGGCGACGAGAACCAAGCTTGCGACATTGGAAAAGGGACAGTTGATGATTCGGCATCCACATTTCACGCAACCGATCTTCGTGCGCTTCCCGCGACCAGCCGTGATGCAGGGACGGGAAGGCTCGGAGCGCTATCCGCAGTCGAATGAGATTTCACTCGATGCGGCGATTCTTCGCGCGCTCAGGCCGCTCGATCCGACGATTACGCTTCCCTGGGTTCAGGAGATCACCGCGCTATACACGGAGCAGGAGGTAATTCGCGCGCGCAACGCGACGCTTCTCGCCCGGCCGCATGACGTAAAGGCGTACTTCAGCTCTCAGTTCCGAAAGATCATTCCCGCGCAGCCGGCGCAGCGTCCGATGGCGGGCAGCATTCGCTCCGTGCCCGAGAATGATCCGTATGGGTTTTAGGGCGGGAAGCGGGAAGAGGGAAGCGGGAAGGGTGATCGCGTTCCTGCTCTTCGCGACCGCAGCGCACAGTCAACCGGTCCTGCTCCAGATCCGCCCGCACATCGGCGACACCCTTCGAATGCACCTGTCGCAAACAGTCGAAATGACCGGCACCAAGCCAGGTCTTCGGCGCGATACCAGTTCGATGACGACATCGATCGAAGTATTCACTCGCGCGATCGCGGAGCAATACACCTCTGGCGGGACTCTGATGCAGACCATCACCGACTCAGTGGCGATGACGCCCGCGTCGGCAGCCTCGCTCGCGGACCTCAAGCGCCGCGCGATGCAGTCGAAGCCGGTTTGGCTGAGGGTGTCGCCAGATGGCGGGATGGAAATGGTGGACGATGGCGACCCCAACAGCGAGCTGCGTCATATCTTCGGCGAGATGCCGGCCGTGCTCACGCGCAACCCTGTTGCTATCGGAGAGAAGTGGACGAGGGAGATGCAGATCCCGCTCAGCAGTGAGCCGGGTGCCGTCGGCTCCGTGCGCGCGACGTTCCGGCTGGACTCGCTGGGAAGAAACGGGGACATCGCTTACATCTCAATGCGCGGAACAATGTCGCGACTCAATACCGCAAGCGCTGCCCCCGCGGGGCCGGGTTATGGCACCTCGGGTCAGCTCGCGGGAACCATTCAGATCGATCGACGGCTCGGCTGGATTACGGACTCACGGAGCAGCATCATCGTGCGGTCGACCATCGAGTCGGCTCCGGATCGCCGAGGCGAACCGAAGGCGGCGCCAATGCAGGTGCGAACAAAAATCACCCAATGGATACGGGCAATGCGGGCACGATGAGACTGGTTCACCTTTCCGACATACACCTGGGATTCCGGCAGTACGAGCGTCAGACGCCGACCGGAATCAATCAACGGGAAGCCGACATCGCGACGTCATTGCGTCGGGTGATCGACACCGTAATCGAGATCCGTCCCGAAATCGTGCTCATCGCGGGCGATGTCTTCCACACCGTGCGCCCGACCAATCCCGCGATCCTCCACGCGTTCAGTCAGTTTTCGCGGCTGGTGCAGATGCTTCCCGACACGACAGTTGTGATGGTCGCGGGAAATCACGACACCCCCCGCACGGCGGAGACGGGCTGCATCCTTCGTTTATTCAAGCCCCTTGGTATCAACGTGATAGATGGAGAGGCGAAGCGCATTACGGTTGACCGACACGACCTCATGATCCTCGCCGTTCCGGACATGCAGGATAAGCGGCCTCTCCTCGAGCCGGACTCGACCGCGAAATACAACATCCTCCTTCTGCACGGCGAGATCGAGGACGTGCTCCCCAAATACGGACGCGAGCTCGATCGAGCGCCGATGGAGATCACTCGGGAAGAGCTTGCCCCCCACAAGTGGGATTACGTCGCGCTCGGGCACTATCACGTCTATCGCTCCGTCGCGCCCAACGCGTTCTACTCGGGCTCGCTGGACTACACGAGCACCAATCCCTGGGGAGAGCTTACTGAGGAGCGGGAGGCAGGGATCGCCGGGAAGGGAATCATCGTGCACGATTTGGCCAACAAGACCCACCGGTTCCATCCGATACCGCCGCTGCGGCCATGGGTGGATCTCGCACCGCTCTCCGGCGCCGGACTCTCTCCGGCAGCTCTCGATGACGCGATCCGTGACGCGCTGGACGGGTGCGATGGCGGAATCGAGGGAAAGATCGTCCGACTCGTCGTGCGCGACGTGCCGCGACATATCCTCCGCGAGCTGGATCACAAGGCAATCCGGGACTACAAGCGGAAGGCGCTGCATTTTCACCTCGATACCCGACGCCCGGAGATCGTCCGGCCTGAGAACGGGCAGGGGGCACCAGGCCGGCGTGCGTCGCTCGCCGACACCGTTCGAGACAAGCTGCGCTCCCGTGTGTTGACCGAGAACATCAATCGCGAAGCTCTCGTCGAGCTGGGCCTTCACTACCTTCGGGAAGCCGACGCCCTCGCGAGTCCGGCCGGAGAAGAGGAAGCGACTGTTTGAGACTCAATAGTCTCAGCCTCACCAACTTCCGGCAACACGTCCGGACCGAGATCAGCTTCGACACTGGTCTCACTGGCATCATCGGCCCCAACGGCGCCGGGAAGACGACAATTCTGGAGGCAATCGCCTGGGCGCTCTACGGAAATCAGGCGATTCGCGGCAATCGCGATTCGATCCGCTTCATGGGCGCGGGCGCCCGCGCGCCGGTCGAGGTGCGGCTCGACTTCGAGCTCGGATCGCACCGGTATCGCGTTGTTCGGGGGCTCACCAGCGCGGAGCTCTATCTCGATGGCGCCGAGACTCCGATAGCCAATTCCATTTCCGGTGTGACCGAGCTTCTGCAGCACCGCCTTGGGATGTCGCTCTCGGAATTCTTCCATACCTACTTCACCGGGCAGAAGGAGCTCAGCGTGATGGCGGCAATGACGCCGGCCAAGCGCGGACAGTTCCTCTCCAGGGTTCTTGGTTACGAGAAGCTGCGCATCGCCCAGGAGCTCACTCGCGAGAAACGAAATCGGGTGCGAGCGTCGATCGAGGGAATGCACCGAGGCATGCCGGATCCCGAAGCCGTGCTGCGCTCACTCGCCGAGGCCGCTTCCCGAAAATCGGACGCGGAGGGTCGTGCGCATCAGGCTGCCCATCGCGGGGCGGTTCGGGCGCGGGAGATGATGGCGGTCGAGCCGCGATGGGAGATGGTACAACGGCAGCGCGAGCAGTCGGCGCAGCTCCTCACCCAGATCACCGTCGCCGAGGAGAAGGAAGCGGCGCTGCAGCGTGATTCGGAGCGCGTGGTACGCGAGCTCGAGGGCGTGCAAGCTGCGCGAGCACAGCTAGACAATCTGCGCGAGAGCATCGAGCCGTTGTTCGCGTTGAACGTGGAGCTGCAGGCGCTCAACACGCTCTATCGCGAGGAGGGGCGGCGCAAGACGCTTCTCGAGGCCGAGTCTGCGCTGCGCGAAGAAATCGCGCGGCTCGAGGACCGCCACTCGAAAATCGAGCGCGCGCCCGCTCTCGAGGAAGAAGCAACGCTCGAGCTGGAAAAGAAGCGTTCCGAGCTCGAG
>CATPBN010000081.1 GCA_955652635.1 uncultured Gemmatimonadaceae bacterium | reverse complement strand
TCGGCGAGAACGGCGAGAGGCGAACTCGGTAGATCCCAGTTGTGATCCCAATCGAGGATCAACGCCCTAACGCGCGCCTTCACAAAGAGCGGTCCGACGTGCTTGCCAATCAACTCCGCCCGGACCGGCGGATCGAGGCGCGTTCCCGGGTAGTTGTCAGGCTCATACGCTGGCTCGTTCTGCAACGTCACGGCGAAGATGGGTACGGCCGCTGCACCATAGCCCTCAATGAACTTGCGGAAATACTCGGCGAAGGAAGCGTAGAACTCGGGGCGCATTGTTCCTTTGATCAAGCTTCCGCTCGTTTTCATCCAGCCTGGAAGGCTCCAGGGTGAGGCGACGAGCTTGAGCTGCGGATTGATCGCTAGTGCAGCCCTGAGCGCAGGGAGCTTGTCGGCGCGATCCTCATCGATGGAGAAGTGCGACAACGTCGGGTCGGTCTGGCCCGTCGGCATGTCGTCGTAGCTGTAGTCGTGCGTCGAGAAGTCCGACGCACCCATGGGCACGCGCATGAAGCTCAATCCAAGCCCGGGATTGCGGCCGAACAGCTCGCGGAGAATCGCATCGTGCTGCGCGCCGAGCTTGCGCTGAATGAGATACGCCGACGCATCGGTCATCGCCGCCCCGAAGCCCACCATCTCCTGATAGCTCGTTTCCTCATCCACGTCGATGACGACGGGAGAAGCGTCGGCTCCGGGTCGGATTGGGACGTCAGGCTCTCGGGAAACCAACCGCGTCTGGTCAGCAGTGGTTATCCATGCCTGGGCGACCGAACGGGGGATCGGGTCGACGCCCGCTGGCGCGGCGGTGTTGTGAGCGCACCCGCCCAACAATCCAGCGCAGAGGACGATAAGGGACTCTCGAAGCGAGCCCCGTTTCATCTCACGACTAATCGAGTCCTGAGCCCCCCAACCATCACATCAAAGTCGCCGGGTTCCACGACGGGCCGATTGTCTCGCCCGATGAATGACAATCGCTGGATCGGGAGGCGAAACGTGACGGTGCGTCGCTCACGAGGAGCGAGGCCAATCTTCTCGAAATCGCGGAGGCGTCTCACAGGCGGATCGACCGACGCGTAGAGGTCGCGCACGTAGAGCTGTACGACTTCTTTGCCTGCCACGGGTCCCACATTGGTTACGTCAACAGAGACCGTCACCGTATCGGACACGCCTGCAACGGCGCTCGTGGGGCGGAGGTTGGAATAGGCGAAGCTCGTGAACGAGAGTCCATGGCCAAATGCCCACTCGGGGTTGTACCCTCCCTCCGATCCGGTCGTCGTGGCGTCCTCAGGCGCGGCGCGATCGTAGTGGACAATCGTGCCCGAGATTCGAGGCCAGCTGAAAGGAAGCTTCCCACTCGGGTTCACGTCGCCGAACAGCACCGAAGCAAGTGCCTCGCCCCCGAAGGGACCGGTCTGATACGCGGTAACGACGGCGCGTGCGCCTTCCACCGCCTCGCGCACGATACGCGGGTGTTGGTGAAAGATCGTCAGGACGACCGGTGTACCGGTGGCTTCGATCGCGCGCGCGAGACGCAGTTGAGCGGCGGGAAACGCGAGGTCCTCAATGTCGCCCGGCTTCTCAACGACTGGCCATTCGGCCAGAGCGACTATGGCGACATCGGCTGTCCTCGCGGCGGTAACGGCTTCAGCGATATCGATTTCGGAATTGAAGTCCGCTCCACGCACGTATGTCACACGCTGAGGACCGACCTTGTCTCGCAAAGCATCGAGCAAAGTCTTCACATCGCGGGGGTACATCGCCGTGTTAGTGCCCTGCCACGTGTAGGTCCACGACCCGAACTGCGCCACGAGTGAGGCTGCGCCGGGGCCAGTTATCAGCACTCTTGCGGTTTTCGCAAGCGGGAGAAGCGCGCGGTCGTTCTTCAGCAGAGTGATCGATTCTTCCGCAGCAGCACGGCTCGCCGCCTGAAATGGCGGCGAGCCGACACGCACAAGCCGGGCACTGTCGGGCCACGGGTTGGCGAACAGCCCAAGCTGATATTTCACGCGGAGTATCCGACGCACCGCCTCATCGATGCGCGTCATCGGCACTGCGCCTTCGCGCACGAGAGGGATCAGTAAGTCGTAGAAGCTGAGGTCGGTCGGCACCATGCACATGTCCACACCCGCCAACACCGCCTGGCGTACCGCGTCCTTCGGTGAGGAGGCAACGCGATGAACGGAGTACAGCCGGTCAACGTCTGCCCAGTCTGAAACCACGATCCCGTCGAAGCCTAGCTCTTTGCGCAATAGATCTGTCAGGATCTCGTGACTGGCATGAACAGGAACGCCGTTGATATCGCTGGAGTTCACCATGATCGTGCGCAGACCCGCGTCGATTGCGCCTCGAAAAGTCGGGAGGTAGTACTCGCGCAGCTGCCGCTCCGGAATGAGGGCAGTGGTGCGATCCTTTCCACTCAGCGGCGCGCTGTAGCCGAGAAAGTGTTTGCCGGTCGCGGCGACAAAGACATCCGCGACCGGCGTGACGGCAGATCGTGGCAAAGCTGGAAACAGCGAATCGAGCGCCGGACGCGGGTCGCGTTGCTCGCCGAGCACCGCTTCGCGCCCGAGCACGGTCGCGAGGTGCACGTCTTCCCCGAACGTCTCGAAAAACCGCGACCAGAGGGGCTGGCGTCCAAGATCGAGCACCGGCGCAAAGTTCCACGGAATGCCGGCGGCGCGCGTCTCGTACGCTGTGATCTGGTGCTCGCGACGGACCAGCGCCGGATTCCAGGTGGCGGCCATCGCGATGTTCTGCGGGAAGATCGTTCCCTTCGTCATGTAGTTGAAGCCATGCACCGCGTCGATTCCGTAGATGACTGGAATCGGGACGCGCTTCCGCGCTGCCACTTTCTGCACGGTAATGAGAAGGTCGCGCCACCGCTCTGGTGTAGGGGCTACATCCCAGACGTTGAGCAACGACCCAACGTGGTGATTCAGGAGCGCGTCGTCGAGCTTGACGGAGTCTAACTGCTGCACGGTATCCGGCGTGCCGCGTATGCTGGAAACTACCCCGATCGTCAGCTGCGTCATCTCGCCGACTTTCTCCTCGAGCGTCATGCGCGCGAGCAGTGAGTCGATACGGCTCTCCACCCCGTTCTGCATTTGAGCCTTTGCTGGCGAGTGCGTCGCTGCAAGCATCACCAGTGCAATTGCGGCCTCCGAGATTCGATTCTTCATCGTGCGCTGGGGTGGAGGGCTTAGTCACGACTGGCTCCGACCGCGAGCGTCCACGGGCGTTGAGCTGGCCGGCGAACATAATATTGGAAATTGCAATCCGCTACTCGCCACCGATGCGAGGAGGCGCTCGTGCCGTCAGTAGATGATCGGCCCCCAGGCAAACAGCTTCCACGGGTCTGCCCTAAGGGGCGGCGGTTCCGTACCCTCCACGAAATACTCCGTGTAGCGCCGATCGGGCGGCGTCTGATCCGTCGCCAGCTTGCCTGTCGCGCGATCGACGTCTCCCATGATGACTCCGAGCGGTGGGTTCCACTGCTCGATGGCGTGAGACGCGATCAGCTGGGGCTGCGACGCATAATAGCGCGCGACCATTTTTCCCCAAATCGGCGCGGCCATTGAACCTCCGGCGGCGCCGACCGCAATCGACGTTGGCTTGTCGAAACCGAGCCAGACTCCGGCGACCAGATCCGGGGTCAGGCCGATGAACCAGACGTCGGAGTTGTCGTTCGTCGTCCCGGTCTTTCCGGCCACCGGAACGGATGCAGGCAGATAGCGTCTGATGCTCGACGCGGTGCCGCGCTCCACGACGTCGCGCATCATGTCGCGGACGACGTAGGTGACCCGTGGATCGAGGGCCGGCGCCAGAGCAGTCACCCCGCGCGTCAGCACCACTTTGCGATTCCGGTCTTCTATGCGGTATATGAACCGGGGCGCGACCGGCGTCCCGAGATTCGCGAAAGTCGTGTAAGCAGCGATCAGGTTGAGCGGTTGCACCACCGATGCGCCGATCGCGCTCGACGGATAAGGCGCGATCTTCGAGCTGATGCCCATGCGGCGCGCGAGGCTCGCGACAGTGTCCATTCCCAGCTTCATTCCCAGCTGCACGGCAACGACGTTGCGCGACTTGGCAAGCGCCTCCCGAAGGGTGAGCGCACCGAGATACTGGCCATCGGAATCCTCCGGTCGGTAGACAGTGCCATTGGGGAGCGAAATTGAGAGGGCAGTGTCGGAGACGATGGTGTTCGGGGTGATGCTGTCCGCAATCGCCGCGGCGTAGACGATCGGCTTGAACGACGAACCCGGCTGGCGCATGCCGTCTACGGCGCGATCGAACTGCGAGTCACCGTAATCACGACCGCCAACGAGCGCGCGAACATCTCCCGAAGCGGGATCGAGCGCAACGACCATTCCCTGCAGGTACTCAGTCGTCCGCGTCGGCGTCGTCCGCGAGCCCGGCGAATACTTTGGATGCGCGTAGTCGGGCTGCGACTCAACCGCCGCCGTCTCTTCCAGCAACGCGCTCGTAGCGGCGTTCTGGAGCACCGGGTCGAGACTCGTGTAGATCCGGTAGCCGCCCTGGCTGACCGGAATCCCTGCGCGCTGCGCCTGGACGCGCACCACATCGACGAACCACGGCGAGTACGCCGAGTAGCCGCTATTCGGCAGCGTGACGAGCGGCGTTCCCTGCGCGCTCGTCACCTGAGGCTTGCTGATGTATCCCTGATCCGCCATCAAGGAGAGCACAACGTTGCGACGCTGGCGCACCCGATCCGGGTACTTGAGCGGATCGTAGAGCGCGGGCCCCTTCGGCATCGCGGCCAACGCCGCCGATTCCGCGAGCGAGAGTTTCGAGGCGCTCTTCCCGAAATAGTGCCGCGCGGCGCTCTCGACACCGTACCAGCCGTGACCAAACGCTATCTGGTTCAGATACGCTTCGAGAATTTGGTCCTTCGTGTAGTGCTTCTCCATCTCCCGCGCCGCCGATTGCTCCTTGAGCTTCCTGCCCAGGCTCATGTCGGTGCGATCGATCAGGTCCGGATGCATGTTGCCCACGAGCTGCTGGGTAATCGTGCTCGCTCCGCGTCGCTCACCGAAAATGTTGTCCTTTAACGCGCCCGCGATTCCGACGACGTCGACTCCATCATGCTGGTAGAAGCGATGATCCTCGACAGCCACGAATGCGTGCGGCAGGTACCCGGGAAGAGATCTGATCGATACGCTGGTTCGAATCTCCTTGCCGATCTCGCCGATGAGCGAGCCGTCGCGCGCCAGAACCAGCGAGGCCTGGGGGACCGGAACGATCGTCCACGGCTCCATGTCGGATGCCCTGGACTGCTGTGCGCTCGCTGACGCGGGGGCCAACAAAAGCAAGGCCAGCGCGAGCGCGAGCAGCGGTTGATTGTGCCTCGTCGTCATGGCAACTTCAGATGGATGGATCGCTCTGTTCATCTCGTCGTAGTCCAGTTCAAGCCGCGAAAGGGCGACTACACCGCCAACGTCGAGCGGCTCGGCGGGATATTTTCGCAGATAGATGCCCTTGACCCCCGTCCGGACGTCGCTGTCTTCGCTGAGACCGCGCTCACCGGGTACTTCGTTGAAGGCGGTGTCCGCGACGTCGCCATGACAGCCGGCGCGTTCGCTCGCGATCTCCAGGCGCAATACGCGGGAGCTGTTGCTGCACCGCGGCCGCTCGATGTGTGCATTGGGTTTTACGAGGTGTGGAACAACGCTTTCTATAATAGCGCGCTCTATGTGACTTTGGGCGGAGGCACCGATGAGCCGCTCATCCGCCATGTGCACCGCAAGCTCTTCCTTCCCACTTACGGAATGTTCGACGAAGAAAGATTCGTCGATAGAGGATTCGAGGTCCGCGCATTCGATACGGGCTGGGGCCGCGCCGCCATGCTGATCTGCGAGGACGCCTGGCATAGTCTCACCGGAACCGTCGCCGCGCTCGATGGTGCGACGATGATTTTCATTCTGTCCGCATCCCCCGCACGTGGAGTCTGGCCGCGCGAGGACGAAGGGCCGGTACCAGCCAATCTCAAGCGGTGGGAGCGTCTCGCGCGCGATATCGCCGAGGAGCAAGGCGTGTTCGTAGCGCTGGTGAATCTCGTCGGCACGGAAGGCGGCAAGACTTTCTCGGGTGGATCGATAATCACGGGGCCATACGGCGATGTCCGCGCAAGAGCGCCGCTATGGGACGAGACGATCATGACGATCACACTCGATCCACAGGATCTCACTCGTGCGCGGTCGGACGCGCCGCTCCTGACAGACCTGCAGACAATGATGCCGCACTTGATGCGGACCGTCGATCGCATCCAGGCTGGCGAGCGGCTGGTGCTGAGCTACGACGCGGGAGCAAGCGAAGGTGGACCGCTCACTCCACTTGATCGCAGTGCTGCGGGGGAACGCGCAGACGCCCCTTCCAGCGAAGAGAGCACGCGGAGCTCAAAAGCCAGCCGCAAATCCGCGAACGCAAGCAGGAACGGAACCGAGCCGATACCTGTGATGCGAACACCAGATTCTCCAGGAGGTCCGCCTCCGGTTGCGATCGATGCACAGCTCACCGTCGGATGGCTCGTGTCATTTCTCCGGGAAGAGTTCGAGCGCCGTGGGTTCGACAAGGCGGTCATCGGCCTCTCCGGCGGAGTGGACTCGGCGGTTACGGCGTTCCTGACCGCTCAGGCTCTGGGTGCCGAGAATGTGATCGGGGTGCGGATGCCGTATCGCACGTCGAATCCCGAGTCGCTCACCCACGCCCAGCTGGTGATCGACAAGCTCGGAATCCACTCGCGGACGATCGACATCTCGCCTGCGGTCGATGGCTACCTCGCCAATGAGCCTGACGCGGATCCCGCACGCAGAGGAAACGTCATGGCCCGGGAGAGAATGATCGTGCTCTTCGATCTGTCCGCGAAATACAAGGCGCTCCCCGTCGGCACCGGGAACAAGACAGAGCGGCTGCTCGGCTATTTCACCTGGCACGCTGACGATTCGCCGCCGATCAATGCTCTCGGTGACCTGTTCAAGACCCAGGTGTGGCAGCTCGCGACATTTCTTGGAGTGCCCAATGTAATCGTCGGCAAGCCGGCGTCAGCCGATCTGATAGAGGGCCAGACCGACGAACGGGATTTCGGCATCAGCTACGCCGAAGCGGATCAGATTTTGAATTGGCTGGTGAGCGGATACAGCCCGGCAGCGCTCGTCGCGCGCGGATTCGATCCGGCGAAGGTCGAGCTCGTTCGGACGCGCCTCGCTGGGACGCATTGGAAGAGAAAGCTTCCGACGGTGGCGATGGTGAGCGCTACTGGTATCGGAGAAGCGTACCTGAGACCCGTCGACTACTGAAACAATGGCTACGAGAACACTTCCCGAACGCAAATCATCCTCTGAACCGAGTGCCAGGCTATCATCCGGCGAGCTCGTTGCTGCGTATCGCAACATGCTCCTGTCCCGCCGGCTGGACGACAAGGAAGTACAGCTCAAACGGCAGAACAAGATTTTTTTTCAGATCTCGGGGGCTGGGCACGAGGCGGTTCTAACGGCAGCGGGGATGATCCTAAAGCCGGCGTACGACTGGTTCTACACGTATTACAGGGATCGCGCGCTGTGCCTCGAGCTCGGGGTTACACCGGCAGAGATGCTGTACGAAGCAGTCGGGGCTGCGATAGACCCCGCCTCGGGAGGCCGGCAGATGCCCAGCCACTGGGGGCACAAGGCGTACAACATCGTATCAGCCTCCTCACCGACCGGGACGCAATTCCTTCACGGAGTCGGCTGCGCGGAAGCATCATTTCGCGCCAAACTGCTGAACATCTCGGAGGGGTTCCAGAAAGACGAAGTCGTGCTCGTCTGTACCGGCGAGGGCACAACCAGCGAGGGAGAATTCTGGGAATCCCTGAATACCGCCGCCAACCTCAAGCTGCCCGTCGTTTATCTGGTCGAGGACAATGGATACGCCATCTCTGTCCCGGTTGAAGTGAACACGGCTGGCGGCAGCATATCGAAGCTCGTTCGCTCCTTCCCGAATTTCTACATCGAAGAAGTCGACGGCTGCGATCTACTCGCCAGCTACGACGTCATGCAGCGGGCCATCGATTACGCGAGGCAGCGCAAGGGACCGGCCCTGGTGCACGCGCACGTGATCCGGCCCTACTCCCATTCTCTCTCTGACGACGAAACGCTGTACCGGCCTCCCGCCGAGCGCGAAGCGGATGCGGCGCGGGATCCGGTGACGCAATTCCCCAAGTGGCTTGTGGCCGAAGGACACGCGAGGGAAGACGAGCTCAAGCAGATCCAGGAAGAAGTCGACGGCATCGTGCTCGCTGCGACCGATGACGCACTGGCGCAACCGCAGCCCGGGCCCGATACCGTTTATTTCGGCGTGTACTCGCCCGATGTCGATCCGACCGGGGAGCAGTTCGACACCGAAGATGATCCGCAGTTCGCCGGCGATCCGACGACTATGGTCGATCTCCTCAACGCCTGCATGAAGGACGAGATGCGGCGGGATCGGAAGATCCTCGTCTTCGGGGAGGACGTCGCCGACGTGTCACGCGAAGAGTACCTGGGCAAGGTCAAGGGCAAGGGCGGTGTCTTCAAGGTGACCTGGGGTCTCCAGAAGGAGTTCGGCGGAGCGCGCGTCTACAACTCGCCGCTTGCTGAGGCGAACATCGTCGGACGCGCGATCGGGCTGGCGGTTCGCGGATTCAAGCCGGTCGTCGAGGTCCAATTCTTCGACTATATCTGGCCCGCGTACATGCAGATCCGTGACGAGCTCTCGACGCTGCGGTGGCGATCGAACAACAATTTCGCCGCGCCAGTCGTCGTGAGGACGACCTACGGCGGCTACATCCGGGGCGCGATCTATCATTCGCAGACAGGCGCGTCGATCTTCACGCACTGTCCTGGCTTGCGTGTGGTCTGCCCCGCGACCGCCCTCGATGCAAATGGTTTATTGCGCACGGCGATCCGCTGCGACGACCCTGTGCTCTTTCTGGAGCACAAGCATCTCTACCGCCAGACGTACAACAAATCGCCGTATCCAGGCCCCAACTTCATGATTCCCTTCGGAAAAGCGAAGGTGGTGCGCGAGGGCACGGACGTAACTGTCGTCACTTATGGAGCCACGCTTCAGCGCGCCCTCACCGCCGCGAAAGCCGTGGCCGACACCGGGATTTCTGTCGAGGTGATCGATCTTCGGACGCTGAGTCCCTGGGATCGGGAAACGGTTTTCGCGTCGGTGAAAAAGAACTCGCGCGTGATCGTGGGCTATGAGGATTCCATGTCATGGGGCTACGGCGCCGAGATCACTGCGGCGATCGCCGACGAGTGCTTCGCGTGGCTCGATGCGCCGGTCAAGCGGGTAGCGTCGGCGGACACGTTTGTGGGGTACGCACCACAGCTGGAGGACGCGATCCTGCCGCAGGTAGAAGATTTCAGGCAAGCATATGAAGAAATCATGAAGTTCTGACAACTGGTTTACAGAATGAAAGGGGCGGCCATTGCTGGCCGCCTCTTTTTTTTCGGCGATAGTCGGTCACTGCGGGGGCGGAATTGCCCCTGACGAACCTCCGCCCATACCCGGCAGCTG
This sequence comes from uncultured Gemmatimonadaceae bacterium, assembly GCA_955652635.1. Lineage (GTDB taxonomy): Bacteria > Gemmatimonadota > Gemmatimonadetes > Gemmatimonadales > Gemmatimonadaceae > UBA4720. The sequence goes on along the minus strand of CATPBN010000081.1, from coordinate 14,545 downwards.
CGTCGCCGTATAGCTGGAAGGAACCTCGAAGGTTTTTGGATCGGTGTCGACCCACTGAATGCCGGTGACTTCCGCCGCGCTGTTCGTCACGCGGGTCTGGCCCTGCGCCACGATTGTGGCGGTACTCAGTGCCCGCAAAGGCGTCCCCTTGGGCAGCTTCTGCTGCACCGCCTTCATCTTCTCACCGAAATCCTTGTTGGTCGTTCCGAAGATGGCCGACATGTCTCCGCCGGTCAGGGTCGTAAATGGATTCAGGAATCCCTTGATGTCGGTTGCGTAGTAGGCGTCGTTGCTGCTCGCGATCTTTACGGTTTGCTGCTGGCCCATGGCACTGATGGTCATCGTCATGCCGGTGGTCACGCGGTAATGCGAAGTCGGGTGTCCGAGAATCGCCGGGCCGGCCCCAAGACTATCGACCTTGGCAGAGGTCTCCGAGAAGTCCATTTTCATCCCGCCCATCTGCTGGGCCTGCGCAACCATTTCTGCGGGCCTCACCCGAAGAAATTGACTCTTCTTCGAGTCGAGATACGTGATAGTCTTGCCGCTGTCCGTCACGATCATGCTGACAGCGCTGTCCGCGAGCGGAGTGAGCCTGGCGCCGGCTCCTTTCATCGATAAGTCGAGGCGCATTTTGTCGGAAGTGCCGACCGCGTGACCGACGACCACGCCAGTATCAGGCGTGCCCTGCACCGAATTGGTCATCCGGAAATCCATCGCGAGGGTCTTTGCGGCATTTTGGGCATCTGCGTACATGAGGGGAGCGAAGACAATCATCGTCGCGACCGTCGCGCGTGAAACGAATCTCATGCTGAAATCCTGAGGTATGTGTAGAGTGGGGAGGGAGAGTCCCCAGAAAGACGTCGTTCTTGTCTCAGGGGTAACCCCACAGACGGGCTTTAGTGCCCTGTCCGTGGCCATCGGAGCGAAGCCACGATCGAGACGGCCAGAACTGCGCCAACTACGCCGAGTGACACGACTATCGGCAGGTGAACGAAGTGCTCGAGGAGCATCTTCGCTCCGATGAAGACAAGAACGAGTGAGAGTCCGAGCTTGAGATAAACGAACTTGTCCACGACGCTCGCCAGCAGGAAATAGAGGGCCCTCAACCCCAGCACAGCGCAGATGTTGGATGTGTAGATGATGAAAGGATCACGCGTGACCGCGAATATCGCGGGGATCGAATCGGTGGCGAAGATGATATCGGTGGTGTCGACAATCAGGAGAACGATGAAGAGCGGAGTAGCCGCGTAGCGCGACCGCGCCTTCTTCTCCTCCTGGCGAACGAAAAACTTGTCGCCATGATAGTCATCGGTGACCGGAACGAGCCGGCGGGCGAGACGAAGAATGGGATCGCGCTCGGGGTTGTATACGTCTTCGTCTTTTTGCAGCGCCATCCTCAAGCCGGTAAAGACGAGGAAAGCGCCGAATATGTATAGCGTCCAGGCAAAGCGTGTTACTAGCGCGGATCCGGCCACGATCATAACGCCACGGAGAACCAGAGCGCCGACGATTCCCCAGAAGAGGACGCGATGTTGGTACTTCTCCGGCACTCCGAAGTACGTGAAAATCAGGACGAAGACGAAGATGTTGTCCACGGACAGGGCGTACTCGATCAGGTACCCGGTCAAAAACTCGAGACCGGATTCCTTTCCCATTGTCCGGTAGACGGCGAGCGCAAAGCCAAGAGAGAGGGCTACCCAGACCGCGCTCCAGGTCGCCGCTTCCTTGAGGGAGACTTTGGACGATCTGCGGTGGAGCAGGCCTAGGTCGAGGGCGAGGATCGCCAGAACGACTACGTTGAATCCGATCCAGCCCCAGAGGTTATTCATCGCTCGGGGGCTTTGACGCCATAAAGCGTCAAGCTAGCGACGCTCTATCGCGTCGCGGACGTCGAGAAGAATCTCGAAGTACAGCTGCTCCCTGCGATACGCGAAATCGAGAGTTGCCATCTGCGTCTGATCGCCGGATGCTTTTGCCCGCTCGAAGGCTTCTCGATACATCTCGTCGAGGTTGTTCAGAATTGTTGTGCGCGTGCGTGACATGGACTTGCTCTCCGGACTCAGGGTCCCGCGGTTGTTGATCGACGTGAGACCGGCGGCGATGCGCTCGAGCGCCGTCTCCGGATCCTCATTCTCGAAGATCAGTTTTTTCGCAGCCCCAAGCGCGAGTCTGCGTGGATTGAACGGCGTTGGTGTCACTGCAATTCGTACCGGTTGCGCTCAAAGGTAAGGCAAAGTCGGGAGCGAACGCTAACCCTTGACGGGTCCCAGTCCCAGGCGATGTAAGCCCAATGGCGCGCTAGAGTCGATGAAAAATCGCCTCTTCGACCGGGTTCCCGTGCTTGAGGTGCTCGACGACGATGCGCTCCAGCAACACTGGCGTGACCTCGGAATACCAGGTTCCTTCAGGGTACACGACGACGATCGGCCCGTTGCTGCATACCCCCAGGCACGGGGTCTCACCCCGCTTGACGCGCCCCGGACCGAAGAGGAGGTCTTCGCGCTCCAGAAGCTCGGCGAGCAGCGAATAGATCTGGCGGCCACCGCGGTCGGGTGAGCAGAAGCTGCCCGTACATACGAGCACGTGGCGGGAGTAAGGCTCCATCTGCGGCTGCGTCGCGCCACCCATACACCAAAGATACACCTGCCCACCGCTCTTCTACTTGCACCACTGCGAGTTCCCCATGATTATGCTAGAAGCTCTCCTTCTTCAGGAGGGAACCATGGGGGCGACAATCGCAAGCAATGCATCCGCCGTCGATCCGGGCATCGCCGGCAAGGGTTACGTGCACCCTGAGGTACTAGTGAGCACGGACTGGCTCGCCGAACATCTCGACGATCCAAACATCAGAATCATCGAGAGCGACGAAGACGTTTTGCTCTACGACACCGGTCACATCCCGAGAGCGCAGAAGATGGACTGGCATCAGGACCTGAATGATCCGGTGCTTCGCGACTACGTCTCCTCGGAGCAGTTCGAGACGCTTCTGCGCCAGAAGGGTATCGACGAGAATACGACCGTCGTTTTTTACGGCGACAAGAACAACTGGTGGGCAGCGTATGCGTTCTGGGTGTTCCAGCTGTTTGGCTTCACCAACGCGAAGCTGCTCGATGGCGGACGCATCAAATGGGAGCAGGAGGGACGTCCCTTCAACATCAAAGTCCCGAGCTACACAAAGACCAGTTACAAGGCGCCGAAACGCTCGGATGAAAAGATCCGTGCTTTCTTCCAACAGGTGCGTGAGCACTCGGCCAGCGGTAAGCCATTGATCGACGTCCGCTCGCCCGAGGAATACACGGGTCAGCGCACCCACATGCCCGACTATCCGCAGGAGGGGACGCTACGCGGTGGGCACATCAAGGGCGCTCGCAGCGTGCCGTGGGCCCGCGCGGCGAATCCAGACGGAAGCTTCAAGGATGCAGACTCACTGCGAGCGATCTACGAACAGGAAAAGGGTCTGAAAAAGGGAGACGATATCGTCGCCTACTGCCGAATCGGCGAACGCTCGTCGCATACCTGGTTTGTCCTCACATACCTGCTCGGCTACGATCGCGTCAGGAATTACGACGGCAGCTGGACGGAGTGGGGGAATGCTGTTCGCGCTCCGATCGAAAAGGGACCCGAGAAGTGACGGCACCCGCGTCGGCGAAAACGACGGCGAAGCCGTCGCTTATTCACGTCAATTGGGTTGGTGGTCACCGCTTCGATGCGGGACGTCCGAATGGTCCTACGGCCCGTATCGACGGTGAAGGTGAAACTGGACAGAGCCCGCCGGAAACGCTGCTCAGCGCGCTTGCGACGTGCGTCTCTTACGACGTCATCGACATTCTGGCGAAGCAGCGCACGCCCATCGAGTCGCTCGAGATCGACGTCGTGGGAGAGCGCGTCGACACGATTCCCCGCCGCTACGAGTACATCACGCTCAACTTTCGTATTGGGGGCAAGGGCATCGAGAAGGACCAGGCGCTGCGTGCGATCGAGCTGTCGGCGACGAAATACTGTTCGGTGCGGGAATCCTTGAGAACGGATATCCAGGTTGCGTGGACGGTCGAGATACGGGGGCGGTAATAGGGTGGGTAACTGCAACTGAACGGGTGCAGTTACCAGTTACGCCGCTTCTGGGACTTGGATGCCGCACTGTACGGCGCCCATTTTCTTTCTGTGTCCTCGATCTCCTCGCGAAGTCGAAGGTAGCTGTCATACCGCTCGGCGCTGATCGAGCCATCTTGCACAGCCTTGATCACGGCGCATCCCGGCTCAACGCGATGCGTGCAGTTTCCAAAGCGACATTCGGAGATGTGGGGAACGAACTCGCGGAAGCAGGCGTCGAGGTGCTCGGACGCCAGACCCCACATGCCGACTTCCCGAAGGCCCGGAGTGTCCACTACGTATCCGGCGTCGGGTAGCGGGTGTAGCAGCGCGCCGACCGTCGTGTGTTGTCCCTTGTTCACGGATTCACTGATCTCGCCCACTCGAAGATCGAGGCCTGGGTACATCGAGTTCATCAGAGATGACTTCCCAACACCCGAAGGCCCGGTCAGCACCGACGTCTTTCCAGCCAGCTCGTCGTGCAGCTCGGTCAAGCCAATTCTTTGTTTGACGCTGGTGTAGTGCACCGGATACCCGGCTCGGGCATAATCGGCGAACGACCGCTCCGTCTCGGCGCGATCGACCAGCTCGATCTTGTTGATGACGATCCGGGATTGAAGCGAGTTCCCTTCGGCGATGACGAGAAACCGGTCCAGCATTCTCCGATGCGGCTCCGGCTTGGCAGCGGAGAACACGACGACGACCTGATCCACGTTCGCGGCCACGATGCGCTCGCCCTGACCTGAACCAGGCGCGCGACGTGCTAGCTGTGAATGCCGCGGCAGAATCTCGGCGATGGCCCATTGTTCGCCGCGCTCATCCGTCTCCAGGACAACGCGGTCACCGACAGCCAGTTTTTTGCTCTCTTCGCGTTCCTGTTTGAGCCTGCCGCGCAGCGACGCTTCGTGTATCTCCCCCGATTCCGCGCGCACATGCCAGATGCCGCCGGTTCCCTTCAACACGACGCCTTCCTTTCGGATCAAGGGCTACCCTCTTGCCGCATCGCGTCCCACCAGGGAAGAAGCTCTGACCGCCTCGCCGCAATCAGCTGATCGAGGCGCACCTTCACTTCGTTCAACAACATCGCGCCAACCAGCTTCCGCGCCTCGTCCTCGTCGCTGGCGAACGCGAGGAATTCGGTTTCGAGGTGCCCGCTGGCCACGGGATCACCTTCGCGCCAGCGCACGAAAAGGAGGTAGGCGGCGTAGGGGCGAGCTCTATCGCCGCTGGCATCGCTGACGATCTCCACACTGTAGGATGCACCATCGCTTCCCTCGAACGCCGCCGGCCGATCGTGCACGGCCATGTACCCGCCGATCGTGTTCGGGTCGCCCTTCGAATGATCGGCGGGAAGGAATCGTCCCATTACCGATGGCGGCGTTTGCCGACCATCTCCTTAAAGACATTCCCGGTGAGGAACGCCACGTTGGCGGGACGTTCCGCAAGGCGGCGCATCAGATAGGGGTACCACTGCGTGCCGAAGGGCACGTAAACCCGCATGCGATATCCCTCGCGGACGAGCTGGGCCTGTAGATCGCGTCGTACTCCGTAGAGCATCTGGAACTCAAAGCGATTGGGCGCGATTTGATGCTCCTTCGCGAATCGCTTCGCCTCTTTGATGATCGCTTCGTCGTGGGTCGCGATCCCGGGATAGTTCCCATACTGCATGAGCGCGTGCATGCACCGAATGTAACTGGAGTCAACATCCTTCTTGTCGGGATACGCCACGGTCTCCGGCTCCTTGTACGCCCCCTTGCAGATCCGCACGCGTGCCTTGGTCAGGTTCGCGTGTTCCACGTCGGCGAAAGTGCGGTAGAGATAACTCTGCAGCACGATGCCCACGTTTTCGCGGTAGGGAGGATGGAGCCGCTGCTCGAAGAGATCCAGGGTTCGCTGGGTGTGCTCGCTGGACTCCATATCGATGCGCACGAACGTGCGGTACTCGCGCGCGCGCTGGAGGATCTTGTGCATGGTTGCAACGCAAAGATCCTCCGAGATGTCGAGGCCCATCGCCGTCAGCTTGACGGAAACGTTCGCGTCCAGTTTTCGCTCGTAGATGCGGTCCAGCATGTTGACGTACGCCTGCCCTGCTGTGCGCGCCTCGGCCTCGTTGTGCACGCTCTCGCCCAACAGATCGAGCGAGGCAGTGATTCCCGCAGCGTTGAGACGATTCACGGCGGCAAGGGCCGTCTCCAGCGTCTCGCCTGCGACGAACCGGTTGGCAAAGCTCTTGGCCAGCTTGTTGTTGCGGACAAACCGGAATATCTGCTGTTGGTCGGAAAGGTAGAGCAGTGCGCTACGGAGCATTAGTTCTCGAGTGGTTGAGCGGACGATGCGGATGAGCGACGGAGCGCAGCGCCTCGGCCGCGCCTCAAATCGAAGATGCGCCTGACCGGATATCTCCCGCCCTTCCGGATGTGGCTATCGAAGAAATTCCAGGTCGTGAAGCCGTCATCGCTCTCCGGCTCCAGTAGATAGACGATGAGAGCGCCACGCGATTGAGCGGTGGAGACTATGAAAGAGCTGGACGGAATAGACTGCAATCCCCGCTCCCAGTGACCTTTGAGCCGTATTTCGTGGTGGCCCTGAAAGGGTCGCGGGTTGGTGATGATCGAGTCGATGGCGAACGATTCTCCGCGCGCGGTCCACGCGGAATCGGATCGGTCGACCCTGATGCCGTGAAGGCGCAACAAGGTTACGACCGCCGTGTCTTCGGGCGCGATGACGTACGCGGCGGGGGGGACGCGGTCGAGCGTCGAGGTGAATCTGTCGTAGACGGGCATGCGGACGGTTCTGTAGCGCCCGGTCCTTCGCTCGCCCCGCGGAACTCCCGGTTGTGTAAGAGACGAGTCGCCGGTCTTCTCCAGATCTTCCTTGATCACGTCGAGTTTCGGCGGACTGGCTACGAGCTCCGACCGCACCGCGATCATCTGGAGAGAGTCTGGCGACCGGCCCCACGCCAGTGGCTGGCTATCAGCACGCGCGGAAAGGGACTTGATCGCGGCTCCCTTCTCGGCGACAAGCGAAAGAACTTCCTTGACGAACGCGTAGGTCGAGGCGATTCGCCGCTCGAGGGTGTCGTGCGAGTACGCTTCGCTCAGAATCGCTATGCGTCCGCGTATCCCGTAATAATTGGTTCCGAAGCGCGGGCGTGAGTCGTACGTTTCCCACCCTTCGGGCACCGTCGTGTCAGCGACGAGTCCACGACCGTCACTGACGAAGTTTCCGTAATCGAATACCTCGAAGCCGTCTCTGGAATGCATCCGCGCACGGAGCACGGGCAACAGCGAGTCGCGCGCGTATACACCGCCGAAGACTGCCGCGGGGCTCAGCGATGGCGAATAGGTCAACGCGTAACCGTGAAAGCTTCCGTCGGTCGTGTGAAGATCCACGAAGACATCGGGATCCCACGCGTTGAACATGGCGAGCGAGGCGCGGGTCTCAGGCGCTTCAGCCTTCACGTAGTCGCGATTGAGGTCGAGGTTCTGGGCATTGGCGCGGACGCCCACCATCGCGGGGCCGTTCTGCTCTGTCCTGTTGACCGACTGTGGCGCGAACCGCTCGTTGCCATCGGCGTTGTAGATCGGCACCGCAATCAACACGATCGAGTCGAGCGCATTCGGCTTGGTCGAAAACGCCAAGTCGCGCAAGAGAGCCAGCAGCGCATCCTTACCTTCGACCTCACCGGCGTGGATGTTCCCCTGCACGTACACGATTGGCCGACCGAGTCCTTTCGCCTCCGACGGAGCAGAGACCAGAGGACGCGAAGCTATGACGTACGGAATCTCCCGTCCCTCGCTCGTCTTTCCGATCGATCCAAATGCGAGCGGCGCGCGTAGTTTGCGCAACGAGTCGAGGAAGTTGCGCACGTCGCTGTAGTGTGAGGTTTCCCTATAGTTGGTGAGCTCAGGGCGGGTGCGCGGGTACGAAGCCGGACTCGGCGGTCCGGGTACGGCGCCCGTACAAGCCGTGAGTCCGGTCATCAACGCTGCTGCGGCACAGAAGCAGCGCGTCACTGGGGCTGCTCCACCACTCACCCGCGCTCGTCTGTGTAGAATGACTGGTTGCGCCGTGCCATATCGAGCAGCAGCTCGGCCGGCTCGAACCTTCCCGGGAAACGTGCGTTGAGGTCTTCGAGTCGCTGCACCACGATCTTTATGCCGAGGGCGTCCATGTATCGGAATGGTCCGCCACGGAACGGGGGGAAGCCAATTCCGAAGACCGCGCCGACGTCGCCGTCGCGAGGCGAGCGGATTATTCCATCGCTCAGGCAACGAGCGGCTTCGTTCAACATCGCGAGGACAGTGCGTTGTTGAATCTGCACGGCGGGCATTTCCGGGATTGATGGTGGCTCTGCCGATGCGGGTGTGATCGATGGCGCCACGGGGATGCTCCCTGGGGCGAGGAAAACACCGTAGACCGACGGATCGACGTCGCTCTTCTTACCTTCCTTGTCGTAGCTGTAAAAGCCCTTCTTTGATTTGCGCCCGTACCGCCCAGCCGCGACGACCGCTTGAATCGATTTCGCGGGCAGCATTCGGTCCGGGTAGGCTTCGGCCATGATCTTACCGGCCTTCGTCGCGACATCGAGCCCCACTTCATCGATGAGCGTGATGGGCCCCACCGGAAATCCGAAATCGACGAGGGCCTTGTCGACTATGTCAATCGCGACGCCCTGGTCGAGAAGAATCCCCGCTTCGTTGATGTACGGCGAGAGAATCCGGTTGGCGTAAAAACCCGGCCCGTCGTTAACAACAATGACGGTCTTCCCGAGCTTCTTGCCGTACGCAACTACTGTGGCCGTCACCTGTGGGTGCGTCTGCGGAGTCGTGATCACCTCGAGCAGCGGCATCTTGTGCACTGGAGAGAAGAAGTGCATGCCGATCACGCGCTCAGGCCGGCTCGACGCCTGCGCGATCTGCCCAATCGGAATCGTGGATGTATTCGTGGCGAAGATTGCGCTCGGATGGATTGATGCCTCCGCCTCGCGCAGCACTTGATGCTTCACCGCCAGATCCTCGAAGACGGCCTCTATCACCAGATCGACGTTGCCGAATCCGGAGTAGTCGACGGTCCCGCCCAGGAGTGCCATGTAATCACTGTACTGGACTTTCGTGATCTGCTTTTTCGTCAGTCGCTCTTTCAGAATATCACGAACGGCAGCATAACCCTTAGCGACGCGGCCGTGATCAGCGTCCTTGAGTCGCACCAGACTCCCGTGCAATACAGCGATCGATGCGATCCCCGCTCCCATGAATCCCGCCCCGATAATTGCGATCTTCTCCACGGGAAGTGGCTCGAACGCGGACACGGGAAGATCGGGATACTGCGAGGGCTCGACCCCCGGATCCTTCTTCAGCTCGTTGGTGGCAAAGAAGAGAAAGATCAGCTGTCGCGAGACATCGGTCATGGCGAGCTCGCCGAAGCGGCGGGACTCCTCGCGGTATCCGTGCGCAACTCCTTTCTCATATCCAGCCGCAATCACGTCGATGGCCGCGATCAGCGCCGGATAGTGTCCACGCGATTTGGCCAGCGTCTGGTCGCGCGCTTTCCGGAGCACTATGGTGCGGCCAGCAGGGTTCGCGTCGAGCAGGAATCCTTTCACGCCTCCGCTGTGTCGCTCGCTCTTGCGTCTGCCTTCGGCCACTTCGTGGGCACGCTGTATCGCGACCGTGCGGAGTATCGAAGGGTGCACCAGCTCGTCGATCAAGCCGAGCTTGAGCGCTTTGGTTCCGCGAACGGTCTTTCCGGTGAGGATCAGATCCAGCGCGTTCGTCAGTCCGATCCTCCGTGGAAGTCTCTGCGTCCCGCCCGCACCGGGAATCAATCCGAGTTGGACCTCTGGCAGCCCAAGAATCGTCTTGGGATGATCCGTAGCGATTCGATATCGGCAGGCCAGCGCTGTCTCGAGGCCGCCGCCGAGGCACGCGCCGTGGATCGCGGCGATAATCGGAATGCGCAACCGCTCGACGGAGTCGAGGAGCATCTGACCATCGCGACTCAGGCGCTCGGCATCCGTCGCGGTCCTCAGCTCCTGAAACTCCTCGATGTCGGCACCCGCGATCCAGACATCTGGCTTGCCGCTTATGAAAACCGCCGCGTGCACCATGGTGTCGCGCTCGAGTCTCGTGACGAGTGCAACGAATTCATCCTTCACAGTCCGATTCAGCTTGTTCACCGATTCGTTCGGCAGGTCGAAGGTGATGATCGCGATTCCGTCGCTGACTTCGACCGACAGCGCCGGCTTATACCTCGTTCCCACGAGTCCGCCGATGGTGGCCTCGGTCGAGCTCATCGGGTTCTCTCCACCACCATGGCGAAGCCCATCCCTCCGGCCGAGCAAACGGTCATGAGCCCGAACTGTCCGCCGCGTCGCCGCAACTCGTTCAGCAGCGTCGTCGTGATGCGGGCTCCCGTCGCCCCGAATGGATGTCCAATCGCGATCGAGCCGCCCATCACGTTGAGCTTCGCCCTGTCGACTTCACCCACTGGTTGCGAGAATCCCGCGCGCTCGGCCCACCACTTCGATTCGAATCCCTTGAGATTGGAGAGCACCTGTGAAGCAAAGGCTTCGTGCATCTCTACCAGGTCGATTTCCTTCAGGGAAAGTCCCGCACGCTTTAGCGCGACCGGGGCAGCGAGAACGGGAGCCTGGAGCAGCTGCTCCCCCGGATCGAGCGCCGCGTAAGCGTACGAACGAATGATTCCGAGCGGAGGATAGCCGAGTGCGCGCGCCTTTTCCTCGTTCATGAGGAGCACGCAGGCACCGCCATCGGTGAGCGGCGAAGAATTCCCGGCGGTCACCGAACCGTATTTCCTGTCGAAGACAGGCTTGAGCGCCGCGAGCTGCTCGTAGCTCGTGTCCTCGCGAATGCCATTATCGGAGGTGAGCACGCTTTCGAATCTCGGCGGCACATAGACCGGCATGATCTCAGCAGTCAGTCTGCCGTCAGCGGTCCCGGCGGCTGCCAGACGATGTGATCTGAGGGCGAAGTGGTCCTGCTCCTCGCGCGCGATGGCGTTGAGCTTCGCCATTTTCTCCGCCGACTGCCCCATCGTCTCGCCGGTCGAAGGCTCGGCGATCGCTGGCGTGACGGGAACGAGGTCTTTCGGACGGATCCGTGCCAGCGCTTTGAGACGAGCGGGAAAAGATTTCGCCTTCGATGCGAGAACGAGCGCATCGGCAAATCCCTGCGCATGGAGAATCGGAATGTTCGAGAGGGACTCCGATCCGCCGGCAATCGCGACGTCCAGATGGCCGAGAGCGATCTGGTCCGCGGCGTCGGTTATCGCCTGATTGGCGGAGGCACACGCGCGACTGACGCTGTACGCCTGGACGGCCTTGGGCAGAAGGGGAAGCAGCGACACTTCACGGGCGATATTGGGCGCGATCACCGAAGGAATGACGGTGCCGAACACGAGCGCCTGAACTTCTTTGCCGTCGAGGTTCGTTCGTTGAAGCAGCTCGGCGACGCACAGCTTGCCAAGTTCTATTGCCGAGATCGATTTGAATGCGGTTCCCGCTTTAGCAAACGGCGTCCTTACGCCAGCGACGATAGCGACGCGACGCCCGTTCCCATATGTAGCCATGCAGGGAACATAGACGCGCGTCGTTTATCTTTCTAGGACGTACCGCGCTCTTGCGCGCTGCGTTCTTTTTCGACCAAACGCTTCTTGCGCTCGATCCCCCAGCGATAACCGCCGAGCCCGCCGCTTTGTCGTACTACGCGATGACACGGGATGACGACAGCAACACGGTTGTTGGCGCAGGCACTCGCAACGGCGCGCGCAGCTGTTGGAGATCCGATCGCGTTGGCGATCTCGCCGTACGACCTCGTCTCGCCGAACGGAATTTTCTGCAGCTCGCGCCAGACCTTCCAGCGAAAGTCTGATGCCTGCACATCGATGGGAATGTCGGGTCGCGCTCGCTCGCCATCCACAGCGCCGACGATCTCCGCGACCCAGGCGCCGAGCGCGCTGGACGGAGCAGTGACGCGCGTACGCGTTGCCGCTGGATACTCGTGCTCGAGCGCCGCCTCCAGACTCGTTGCGTCATCACCAAGCGTGACCGCGCAGACGCCGCGATCGGTTGCAGCGACCAGCACAGCGCCGAGAGAAGTCTTCGCGATTACGTAGTCCATGTGCGCTCCCGCGCCGCCCCGGCGGTAGGTCGCAGGGGTCATTCCGAGTCTTGCATCCGCGTCCGCGTAAACTCTGCTGCTGGAACCGTACCCCGCGCCATACGTAGCGCGACTCACCGTTTCACCACGTTTTAGCGCGTCTTTGAGGCGCTCGCTTTTCCGCGCGCGGATGTATTGGGCTGGCGTCAGCCCAATGAGCTCCTTGAATGTCCGCTGCAAGTGGTACGGACTCATTCCCGACTTTTCACCGAGTCGCTCGAGAGTGATGCGCTCTTCGCTGAGATCGGTGAGTTGGCTATCGATATAGTCGCGTGCCCGCTCCACGGCAGGATTGGATGCTTTCGCGCGGTTCGGACGGCAGCGCTGACAGGCACGGAAGCCGGCGCTCTCCGCGGCTTCCACCGAAGAGAAGAACGCGACGTGGTCGCGCTTCGGTCTCCGCGACGGACACGATGGGCGGCAATAAATTCCCGTCGTCGTGACGCCGTAGAGAAAGCGGTCATCGGCGGACGCGTCTCTGTGGAGTACCGACTCCCATGCAACGATTTCATTCATGGGATTCTCCTCCATTGGATGTGTTGCCCTCATCGACGGTTTCCTGCCTCGTCCTCTCGATGGAAAAATCATAACAGCCGGCCTTGGTATCACGCACGTGAATGTAGGCCACATCGCGCCCCTCGAGGAGACGCTGAAGCTCGGCCTCGATATCACCATTGGAAACATAGCTCTGCGCAACCAGGCGCCGGCCGGGCGCGTAGGCGTTGAGCGTCAGATGGCGGGAGACCATATCAGCAGGAAACCCTCCGTCTTCCGGATACTGTTCGCAGTTGCGTTCGTGGATGAAGACAGGCCCCGGTAGAGGAAGATTCTCCTTCTCGTAGAACGGATCGTAGGTGAACAGAATTCGGCGGTCCGTGCCAACATTGAAGGCCTTCAAACAAAGGCGACATGGGCCATAACCCGTGGCCAGTTCGGTGTGAGCGGGATGACCGTAGCCTGGTGCCCGCAATGTTTTGCGGACGGCATTCGCAATTGGGCCCCCAATGGCCAGCACGCGGTAGGACTGCATCGTATTCTCCTGATTGAACGGTCTGTCTTGCTGTCGTGCCGAATGATGTCGGTGGACGGGCAAGGGCGATATCCGAATCTTGCGGTCAAATTCCTTATACTTGGACTGGTCCGCGGCACTCCCGATATCACAAGAGAATGACTGCACTCTCCGGAGAACAATTCGACCTTCTTGTGATCGGAGGCGGAATTACGGGTTGTGGCGTCGCTCGCGATGCCGCGATGCGAGGCCTGAGAATGGCGCTGTTCGAGGGCGATGATTTTGCGAGCGGTACGTCAGGCCGGTCATCCAGACTGATCCACGGCGGCATCAGGTATCTGGAGCGTGCTCAGCTCCATCTCGTTCACGAATCCATTCGCGAGCGGCAAACGCTGCTTCGCATCGCACCGCACATCGTGAAGCCCCTCGCCTTCACCTGGCCGATTTACCGCGGCGCCCGCGTTGGGAAACTGAAGCTGAGCGCGGGACTCCTCGTATACCAGCTCATGGCGGCAGGGCGGGCGCGCCGGCACTTTACGCTCAACGCCGCGGAGACTGTTGCACGCGAGCCGGCCCTCGAAAGCACCGGGTTGACTGGCGGCGCAGCGTACTACGACGCGTGCACGGATGATGCGCGGCTGACGATGGTGAACGCTCTCTCGGCGCGAGAAAACGGCGCGACCGTCGCAAGTCACACACGCGTGACCCAGCTTCTCATGGAAAGCGGAAAAGCGATCGGTGCGATCGTAAAGCCGCGGTTCGCCAGCGAAGCGTATGAAGTTCGCGCCCGTGTGATCGTCAACGCGACAGGCGTGTGGGAGAATAGGTTCACCACCGACGAGCGCACAGGTGGTCGTCGTGGAAGCAAGGGAGTTCATATCTCGGTGGCCAGAGAGCGAGTTGGCAATCGCGATGCGCTCACCCTCATTTCGCCAATCGATGGACGGGTGATGTTCTGCCTGCCCGCGGGCCCTCAGGCAATCATCGGCACCACCGACACCTGGACGAATGAATCGCCCGAGTCGGTCCACGCCTCATTCGACGACGTGGATTACCTGCTACGATCGGCAAACGCCTATTTTCCCCGCGCGCGGCTGACGCGCGACGACATTGTGAGCGCCTGGGCTGGCATCCGTCCGCTTGCGCACGCATCGGCGACCAATCCGAGCGCCGTATCTCGCGAGCACAGCATCGTCACCGACAACTCGGGAGTGATCAGCGTTACCGGCGGAAAACTGACCACGTACAGATCGATGGCAGCGGAGAT
>CATPBN010000080.1 GCA_955652635.1 uncultured Gemmatimonadaceae bacterium | reverse complement strand
TGATGCACGCCATGTCGCATGCATTCCTTCTGTTCGTCGGCCTCGGCGCTTATCTGCTATGGAGAACGGTAACCAACTGGGCCACGACACCGTCGGGTGACGAGCGGTCCCGAGCATCCCCGCTACCGTCATCGGGCAGGGAGTCGACGCAGAAGCTCGGCGATCAACGCATCGATTACCTCCAGCGGTCGATTGATGCCCTCGCGCTCGAAGTGGAGCGCATCGGCGAGGCGCAGCGCTTCAAAGACAAGCTCCACGCGGATCGTGGCGACGCCCCGCCGCCTAAGAAGTTACCACCGGAGGAGTAATGGCAGAGTTTGAATCAGTCGCAGCCGAACGCACGCCTAACCGCAGCCTGGTCTGGCTCGGCGTAGTGCTGATCGTCGTTGGGTTCCTCGGACATTTTTTCGCGGCACGAGCAATCGGCACCTACATCTATTACAGGGATCACATCTTCGGTTTCTTCCTGATTCTCCTCGTGACTGGGTCCATCATCGCGGGCCTGGGCTGGCGATTCTGGAAAGGCCGCAGGGATATCACGCTGTTGATCATCGGCGTGGTTCAGGCGCTTGTCGGCATCGTGATCTACATCAACAGGTTCAATATTCACTAGCGGCGTTTCCACCGCGCCTCGCGCCACGCGCGCGTCGGGTCATCATCCGGGTCGGGCGTTTCCTGCGGCGGCCTGATCTCCTCTGGAACGTTCCGTAGGTTGACGCGAATGCGCGTCCATGTGGATGAGCGACCACGCATCGAATCGACGAGTATGTCGTCGACCGCCAAATGCGAAGCCGCTTCGGGATTTCTTTTCTTCCATCGATCGAGACCAGCCAGTGCTGCCTCCTTGTCCTGCGAGTTGGCGACGACGATTAGCGGCATCTTCGATCTCGGCTTTGCGGCGATCTTCTTTGTACCCGTCTTTGCGATCGTCTTCTTCGGTGTCTTCGCGCCTTTGGCGCGCGACGGCGCAACGCGGGCCGGCTCGCCTTCCATCTTCCGAAAATGAGGGGGCCAGGGCGCGTCGCCGAGTCCGGCATCTTCGTCGCGGTCAGCCAGTTCGAGCAACTGGTCCAGTGAACCGGGCGTTAGCTCCATGCGCGCGTTCGGATCGCCGAGCGCTTTCAATCGCGCCGGCATTGTGAGCACTGTGAAATCGCCAGCCTCGCAGTCGGGAATCTCCTCCCAACGCAGCGGGGCGGAGACACGTGCATCAGGAAGCGGGCGGATCGAATAGGCCGAGCAGGTGGTTCGGTCCTTCGCATTCTGGTTGTAATCGAGAAAGACTCCGTGACGCTCCTCCTTCCACCACTTCGACGTCGCGATCTTCGGAGCCCGCCGCTCGATCTCGCGCGAGAGCGCCAGCGCTGCGCGTCTCACCTCGGTGAACGACCACCGCTGTTGAATACGAACGTTGATGTGCATACCGCGCGAGCCGCTTGTCTTCGGCCAGCCCCTGACCCCCACTTCTTCGAGGAGACGTTTTACTTCCATCGCTACACGACGCACGTCGTCCCACTCGACGCCGGGCCCTGGGTCGAGGTCGATGCGTAGCTCGTCGGGGCGATCCAGATCGTTCGTGCGCACGGCGTGTGGATGCAGCTCGATGCAGCCGAGGTTCACGATCCACGCGAGGCCGGCCACGTCGTCGACGACAACTTCTTCTGCGGTCCGTCCCGACGGAAAGGAGAGCGTCACGGTCCTCAGCCACTCCGGGCGATTCTCCGGCGCGCGTTTCTGATAGAACGGCGGGCTCTCGGCGCCATCCACGAAGCGCTTGAGCATGTTCGGCCGATCGCGGATGCCGGCGACGGCTCCAGTTGCGACGGACAGATAGTACTGGACGACGTCGAGCTTGGAGAGCTTGACGTCGCGCGAGAAGTACGGCTTGTCCGGATTGGAGATCCGAACCTCTCGTCCGTCAATCGAGAGAATCGCTGCAGACTCTTTTTTCGGCACCGTGAGAGTGTAACATTGGGCGCATCAAACCCAAAGGACTTGCGTTGTCCAACGATCCATACGACCTCGACCGGTTTGTGCGGGCGCAAGCACCTGACTATGACCGAGCTCTGTCCGAACTGCGGGATGGGAAGAAGCGGTCACATTGGATGTGGTATATCTTCCCGCAGATAGAAGGTCTGGGGCAGAGCCCCATGTCACATCGATACTCGATCAAGAGTGCAGCTGAGGCTCGGGCATATCTCGATCATCCAATCCTGGGTCCGCGGCTGCGAGAATGCGCCACGGTCGTAAATTCCGTCGTGGGACGCTCGGCGCTGGAAATCCTTGGCTCGCCTGATGACCAGAAACTGCGCTCCTGCGCAACGCTTTTCGGCAGCGTATCGGACGACGGCGTCTTCGAGCAACTCCTTGAGAAGTACTTCAACGGTCGGCCCGACGCGGAAACACTTCGCCGATTGGGTGCAACGACGAAAGCTTGGTGAGGCTTAGCGGCCGGTTCGCAATGACGACGGCGACCACACGTCTTGCAGTATTACTCACGCTGAGCGTCGCCACGAGCGCTTCGGCGCAACCTCAGCGCACGTACGCGAACCCTATCGACATCGATTACCGCTACAACTTCGAACAACACAACGAAGGTATCTCTTATCGCTCCGGCGCCGACCCTGTTATCGTCGTCCAGCGCGGAGAGTACTACCTCTTCGAGACCATCGGCGACGGCTATTGGCGTTCGCGCGACCTGGGCGGCTGGCAACACATCACTCCCTCGCGCTGGCCCTTGACCGACATCGTTGCGCCAGCTGTGTTGTCAGTGCGCGACACGATCTACGTTCTGCCGAGCACGACCACCCCGCTCCCGATTCTGATGCTGACAGAGCCGGCGACGGGCCGCGTCGAGTTCTATAATCGTCTGCTTCCCTGGCTGCCGATGGCCCGCGACCACGAACCAAAGAGCCCGTTCGCCAAGCCGGACTCGGTTCAGCCGGGTCCGTGGGATCCTCAGTTCTTTTACGATCCTGACACAGACCGCTGGTTCCTCTACTGGAATTCGTCCAATGTCTATCCACTCAACGTCATCGAGCTCGATAAGACAAAACAACTGGCGTACAAAGGAACGCCGCACTGGTTGTTCGGACTCTATCCGGACAAGCATGGGTGGGAGCGATTCGGCCAGGACCACCGTGACACCACCACAAAGCCATTCATAGAAGGCTCGTGGATGACGAAGTACGGGGGACGATACTATCTCCAGTACGGCGCGCCGGGCACCGAGTACAACGTGTACGCCACCGGGGTTTACGTCGGCGACAATCCGCTCGGCCCGTTCACCTACGCGCCGTACAATCCCGTCGCGTACAAACCGGGCGGATTCGTGCAGGGCGCCGGACACGGCAACACCTTCCAGGACGTGTACGGCAATTGGTGGAACACGGGCACACCTTGGATCGCCGTCAACTGGAACTTCGAGCGCCGCATTGCGATGCACCCCGCGGGGTTCGATGGCGACGGGCAGATGTATGTCGATACGCGCTTCGGCGATTTTCCGCATTGGCTGCCTACCAAGGGGTATCGCGGGAGTGCCGAACTGTTTACGGGATGGATGCTTCTGTCGTATCGCAAGGCAGCGACTGCGTCTTCAGCGCGCGATGGTTTCCCCGCGAGCAACGTGACGGATGAGAACCCGCGGACTTTCTGGGTCGCCGGACAAAATCGGCCAGGCGAATCGGTCACCGTCGACCTGGGTCGCGCCTACGACGTGAAAGCAATTCAGGTGAACTACGCCGATTACAAGTCAGGTCTCTACGGGACGGATTCCACGGTGTTCACGCAGTTCCGACTGAGCGCCTCGCTCGATGGGCGGCAGTGGAACACAGTTGCGGATCTGTCCCGCGAACAACGCGACCGTCCCAACGCGTATATTGAGCTTTCAACGCCGATGCGCGCGCGCTTCGTGCGTTACGAGCACATTCACGTCGGCGCCGCAAATCTCGCCATCAGTGATATCCGCGTGTTCGGAAACGGCGACGGAGCTCGTCCCGCAACACCCTTGGGCTTAACTGCACGGCGCGATCGCGACGAGCGCAACGCGATCATTTCGTGGCAGCCCGTGCCCGGAATTGTCGGCTACAATGTGCGCTGGGGCACAGCGCTCTCGAAGTTGTATCAGACTTACCAGCGCTTTGCTGATCAGGGGACGACCCTCGAGCTCCGGGCGCTGACGGTCGGTCAGTCATATTGGGTTGCGATCGAAAGCTTCGACGAGAACGGCGTCGCGACCCTCAGTTCCGCGGTGCCAATTCGTTGATGGACTCAATCTGCTTCACAGAAATCCGAGGACAGGTCATTTGCTAGCACTAACATTCGCCGCAGTACTGCTCGGGTGTGCCGTCTATGCCTATCGACGCAACACGCTGACCCAGGAGCAGCCGCCGTCGACCGGCATGACGGAGGACGAAATCAAGCAGCAGTGGCGCAAGCTCGGCTTCTATTGCGAGGTGGACGAGCAGAAAAGGCTGTGGACGCTGACGGGATCTCGAGC
>CATPBN010000079.1 GCA_955652635.1 uncultured Gemmatimonadaceae bacterium | reverse complement strand
CTGAGCTGCCAGCTTCTTCAGCGCCGCGACGATCTCGGGAAATTGCTGCGCTTTGTCTTTGCCGTTCCGGGTAATGAGCTTTACCTCGGCTGACGTTGCGAAGGCCAGAACCCGAATCCCGTCGTACTTGGGCTCGAACGTCCAGCCCTCGCCTGGCACCTCGCTTCCGATGCTGGCGTACGTCGGCTCGAGTGACTTGAGCGAGAGCTTCGCCGACGATGCTTTCTCTGCACTCGTCTTGATAGGAAGCTTCGCCGACGATTCTTTCGCCGGGCTCGACTTAATCCGAGACGATATCGTGCCTGCCTTTTTGGGCTCGCGATTGCTTCGCCAGATTTTGGTCTTTCCCGTCGCTATTTCTTCCATTGTGCGGACCGTTTCGACCGACGTCATGTTCTCTGCAACGACATCCCGGTCACTCGCGAACTCATCGCGATGCTTGATGAGAAGCCACTGCGGCTTGGATGAAGACCCGTCACGCGCGAATTTCATGCGAATAAGCGCGTAGGAGCCGTGCAGCCTTTCGCCGTGAAACGTGATCTTGAGATCCCCGCGTTTGAGCCCTTCGCGAATGGCGTCCTCCTCCTCTTCGGGTGAGGTGGCAACGTCCGACGAGTACGTCCCGCGATCCCAGAGCATGACCGTGCCGCCGCCATATTCTCCCTTCGGGATAGTCCCCTCAAAGGTGTTGTAGTCGATTGGGTGATCCTCGACCTGCATGGCGAGGCGCTTGACCGAAGGATTGAGGCTCGGGCCCTTTGGCACGGCCCAGCTCTTCATGACTCCATCGAGCTCGAGGCGAAGGTCAAAGTGCAGATTACGCGCAGCGTGCTTCTGTATGACGAAACGGAGATGACCAGAACGCTTGGGCACAGGGGATTCATTGCCCGAAGGCTCACCCGTTGTGGTGAAGTCGCGCTTTCGCTGGTAGTCGGCAAGCTGGGCGCGGGTGCTGCGCCGGGAGCTCCCGCTCGTCGTGGCAGCCATGATGCCGCCTTATGCCGTCTGTCTTTTCTTTGGCTTCGCGGGTTTGCGGCTGGCTGCCACCGCCTTTTTCTTGGCGCGAACAGCTCCTTTTTTCCCGCTACCTTCCTCGAGACTGGCGCGAAGGCGTGACATGAGGTCGAGAACCCCACCGTCCGGAGCCTCACCCTCGGGCTCCTCGAGTCTGGGCTTCTTCCCCTTCATTTTTGCCCTGATGACCTTCATCAGATTCGCACGATAATCGTCGGTGTAGCGAGAGGCGTCGAATGGCTCCGCAAGATTGCCGACGAGCTGCTCGGCCATCTGCAGCTCCTGAGGTCTGACCGCGTCACGGCCGGGAAAGTTGAACTCCTTTGCGTCGACCAGCTCGCTGGCGAATCGCATGATCTCTAGCACGAGCGCATCGCCGAGAACCTTAACGCCCGCCAGATGTTGAGTCTGCCTGATGATGATCTTTCCGATCCCGACAGACCTGGTGCTCCGAATTGCTTCGCGAAGCAACGCGTAAGGCTTCTCGCCGCCTTTTGTGGGAACGAGGTAATACGGCGTCTCGAAGTAGCGGGGGTCGATCTCGTCCTGCTTGACGAAATCGAGGATGTCGATTGTTCTGGACTGTTCGAGGGCAGCCGTCTTGAAGTCTTGGTCGGTGAGCACGACGAACTTACCCTTCTCGTACTCGTAGCCTTTGACGATCTCGTTCCACGGAACGGTCTCGCCGTCAGCCTGGCAGACTCGCTCGTATTTGACGGGCGAAAGATCTTCCTCGTGCAGGAGACGGAAGCTGATATGGTCGGCGCGAACCGCAGTCTTCAACTCCACCGGAATGTTCACGAGCCCGAATGTCAGCGAGCCCTTCCAGATTGCGGCCATGCGGGCACCTCCGGTTCCAGTGAGCGATCGATGGGGAGAAAGCAACTCACATGCCGTCTGTGAAGCACCAATTTTATGATGCCGGCCACAAAAAAAGCCCCGCTAAACGGGGCTTTTTGTTCGTGTGAGACGGTCAGCTGACTTTCGTTACGTCTGCAGCCTGTGGTCCTTTCTGGCCTTGCACAACTTCGAACTCGACCTTATCGCCCTCGGCGAGAGACTTGAATCCGGATCCGCCGATTGCGCTGAAATGCACAAACACGTCCGGGCCTCCCTCGCGAGAAATGAAGCCAAATCCCTTGGCGTCGTTGAACCATTTGACCGTACCAGTGATGCGTGCCATTGCACTAATCCTCTCCCCGCGGGGCAATCCGTAAAGCATCTACCATAGGCTGAGAAGCGTGGAGGAACGCTTCGCTCGACCATGCGGCGACTGCAGAGGAGGGCAAGTTTTGTGCAACGGGCAGGACTCTTACGCCGCTCCAGCGACGTAGTGCGCCGATCTTCCGCAGCTCTTGCAACGCAGGGTCACATGGGTGTAGGGCGGAGGCGGAATCTGGCGGGGATCTCGCTCGATCGAGCCTGAGCAGGAAGGACAGCTGAGGGGAGATCCACTCCGATCGTTGCTGATGAGGAAGAGTGCCTGGGCGGGATTGTACGCATTCGGACGTGGCTTGCGCATATATGGTCTCCAATTACTTCTACGCAGCGGTGCACCCCAGCGCTGCATGGGTGAACTTTGCCGCTATTCACTGAAGAAAGGCCAGCCAGATTTGTGAGCTTCGGGCGACCTCTAGCACGGTCTTATACCTATAAACGGACGAAACGTTCCGCAGCCGAATCAGCCTGGCGACCGGCAACAAAAAACTCCGGCGGGGAGTGGTGTCCGCCGGAGTTACGCCCAAGCCAGTGCCAGTGGTTATTGCCGCGCGGATGCGGTAGCCTGCTCCCGCTGAGCGATCGCGAACAGATCCTTCTGCGACTGGCTCTGTTTGAGAACGTCGATCGCGCGCACCAACTGGGTGTCTTCGGGAATGCCGCGACGCTTGGCGGTCGAATCACCAAACGCAAGGCGTGCTACAGTATTGCCGAGGAGGCGATCGATTTCGGGACCGGCCGCCTCGTACTGCGCGTGATCAACCGTCACACCCTTGGCCTTGAGCCGGTTGTAAAACTCCTCCCGCCATGCCGGCGCAACAGTGAAGTTCGGTTTGACAGTTTTCTTCAGCTCCAGCGAATAATCGATAAGAGTCGCTCTGACATCCGTGGTCTTGGGAGCGAAGACATTGAAGACCTTTTGTTCGACGGTAGTGAGCGTGTCAGGTCTCACGATTATATCGGGTGTGATTGCGCCCCCGCCATAAACCACACGCCCAGCATCTGACCTGAAGGTCGGACGCGACCTACGCGCCGAGTCTGTCTCCAGGGAATCCGGCATCACCTCGACGAAGTCTCCACTCGGAAGAAGCTTGCGCTCCTTCTGAATTGAGCGGCCGCTCGGCGTATACCACTTTGCGGTCGTCATCTTGAGGGCGTAACCGCCATCGAGCGGGAACACCGATTGTACGAGCCCCTTTCCGAACGAAGTCGTTCCGACGATCAAGGCCCGATCGTGATCCTGGAGCGCGCCGGCGACGATCTCCGATGCCGAGGCACTTCTGCCATCGGTGAGAAGAACGAGCGGAATTGTCGGGGCGACGGGATCGTCGCTGGCGACGAACGTCTGGTTCTCGCCGTTACGTGCGCGAATGCTGGAGATTTGCTGCCCCTTCTTCAGGAAGAGGTTGCTGACGCTCAACGACTGATCGAGGATGCCCCCAGGATTACCGCGCAGATCGATAATGATCCCCTTCGCACCGCTTCGTGCGAGCTTGGTGACCGAAGCCTCGATCTCATCCTTCGCGCTCTCGTTGAACTGGAGGAGCGGGATGTAGCCGATCTTCCCATCAAGCATCATCGCGTAGGGAACGGCTGGAATATTGATGACGGCGCGTGTAAACGTGATCGGAATCAGCTCGGATACACCGGGACGCGAAAACTTGACCCGTACCTTGCTGCCGGGAGTCCCTTTGAGAGCCTCGGAAGTCTGCGAAACGGTCCAGCCACGGGTGCTCGTCGTGTCCACGAAGTTGATCCGATCACCTTCTTGAACGCCCGCCTGCTCGGCCGGCGTGTGAGGGAACACCCGCTGGACAGAAATGAAGCCCTGAGTTTCGGCGATCTCCATGCCGATGCCTGCATAGCGACCGTTGGTTTGCGCGTTGAAGGAAGAGAGCTCCTTCGGCGACAGCAGCACGCTGTATGGGTCGTTCAGCTCGTGAACCAGGCCTCGCGCGGCTTTTTCGTAGAGAGTCGCTGCATCGACGGTGTCCACGAAACGGCTGGAGACGATATTGAGCACCTGATCGAGGAGCCGAGCACCTTGCTGGGTCTCGCGCTGCTGGATTACGAAGCCTCCGGCCATTACTGGAATCAGAAGGAGGCCGAAAAGCATGGTTTTTCTGGATCGCGACATACGGGCTATGTAATTGGGAAGGGCGTTAACCTAATAAGATACGCCCGCGAGGAGGCAGTGTTCCAAGAAAGACGCACAAAAGACTCCACGGGAACATCGCAAGGGTCAGGCAGCTCTCGAGGCGAGCACGTAGTCGACGAGCCAGTCGCGGTTCAGCTGCCGGAAGGTCGCGTCGCGCAGCAATCCAGCCGCAAGGAGCATCTCGTGGGCGGGCTGGAGCACTCGTTGCAAGTGTGAGGGATATCGCTGGCTCAGCGGCAACTGTTCGGCGAGCGAACCAAGTGGCACTCTCCATGTCACCATTCCTTCCTCGCGCGCAACTTCGAGCAGTCTGTAAAGCCTGCGCGCGACTGGATTGGTGAGCGAGAGGTAGTGGATCGCGGAAAGCGTGACGGTGTGGCCGGCCGCGATGTTAGAACGGATAAGCGGCCCAATCGTGACGTGTGCGTCGCCGGGCTCAGATGCCGTCAGGACCGGGAACAGGGTGAATTGTTCGCGCTCGGCCAGTCTGCGGCGCGCGATGGAGACAGAAGAAAGTATGGTGAAGCGTCCTTCTAGCGGCTGTCCTTCGCTTGCTGCAACGTACACCCCGCTGGACTCGAGAATGGTCCTCTCAAGCCTGGTGAGAGCAGATCTGAGCTGTTCGTACGTTCTGCCATCGACACGTCTTCCGATCGAACGCAGGAAGGCGTGGAGGGTAAAGCTCACCACCCCATCGTCGGGGGATCCAGCTTCGTGGTAGCGGTGCAGAAGCTCTATGTACACATCCTGATCGAAAGTGCCGGGCAAGCGATCGCCGGGACTGGGCAGAACACGCCAGCGCCCACCGCTCTCAGGGGAGAAAGAGATTGCCGAGTCCTCGGCGGAGTCGCTCAGCCGGAAGATGGGAAGCGATTCGAGCGACCGATCGAGGACTATAGCACGCGTCGCGATTCGCCGACGGGCCACGTAGGTCATGCAGAGAGAATATGTCACTGATCAAGTACATAGCAATCGCCGCGCTGTTGTTGTTCGGCCTGGTGCTGGCGCTCATCGGCATCCTTTCCGTCACCCACGACACGCCGGTGCGCAATGTGATTGCGGAGGGGGACAAGGACGGTCCGCCGTCGGTAGCAGACTCACTGTTTTCGCGCAGCATCGAGCTCTACACCGGCACGCACATCGATCCCGGCAACAAAGTCGAGATTCTGCTGAACGGTAGCGGCACTTATCCGCAGTTGTGGAAGGATCTCGCATCTGCTCAGAACACCATCACGGTGCAGATGTACTACTCGCAACCAGGCGCGGTTGCGGACACGATGGCAAAGTATCTGATCGACAAGGCGCGGCAGAAGGTACGCGTGCTGCTCCTTCTCGACGCTTTCGGATCGCAGCCGCTCAAGCGGGATTGGCTGCAGCGAGTCAAGGCGGCAGGTGTCGAGGTGGTGTGGCTCAGGCCACTGCGATGGTACAGCCTGCAGAAAGCGGCGCAGCGATCGCACGTGCGCGTGGTCGTGGTCGATGGTCGAATAGGATATACCGGCGGATTCGGGTTGGCCGACTATTGGCTTGGCGATGGGCATCACGAAGACCAGTGGCGCGAGACGAACGTTCGATTCGAAGGCCCCACCGTCGCCGCGCTCCAGGCCACTTTTGCGGCGGGCTGGGCTGAGTCAACTGGAGAGCTGTTGACCGGCGACATGTTCTTCCCGAAAAGCTCATTCGCTGAAGTCGGCAACATGAAGGCTGGCCTGATGCACAGCGTTCCCAGCATGGGAAGCACGCCAGCGGAGCGCTTCCTCGCGCTCTCGATCGCCGGCGCGCGAAAGTCGATTTATGTCAGCAATTCTTATTTCGTGCCGGGAGAGAGTTTCATGCAACTCCTGCTCGCAGCGCGACGCAGGGGCGTCGACGTACGTGTCCTAACAGTGAGCAATAAGACCGACGTAAAGACGACGTGGTACGCGGGAAGAACGTATTACGAGAAGCTGCTGGAAGGCGGCGTGAAGATCTACGAGTACCAACCGACGATGATGCATGCCAAGAGCATGGTGGTGGACGGTATCTGGTCCTATGTCGGCTCGATGAACTTCGACAATCGATCACTTTCGTTCAACGATGAATCGCTGCTGGTCGCCCTCGATCCCGCGGTCGGAGCGCAGATGAACTCGATCTTCATGGATGACATAAGGTCGTCCCAGGAAATGAAGCTCGACGAGTTTCGCAAGCGGCCGTTGTCGAACAAGATTCTGGAGTGGTGCGCGCAGAAGCTGCGCCGCGTGCTTTAGTCCCCGCGACCGTTCTGCCTGCCCGCGATGTGACCGATACTGCCTCCATGCTAGCGCGGTTTCATCCTCTGGTACGACAATGGTTCGAGGAGACCTTAGGCAAGCCGAGCGATCCGCAACGCTCGGGATGGCCGGCGATTGCCACTGGATCGCATACGCTGATTCTCGCTCCCACCGGTACCGGAAAGACTCTGGCGGCCTTTCTGTGGGAGCTGAATGAGCTGATCATGCGCGGGCAGGAAGAACCGCTGCCGAACGCCGTGCACCTTCTCTACATCTCGCCCCTCAAGGCCCTCAACAACGACATTCAGAGAAATCTCGACCGCCCCCTAGCGGACCTTCGAAGCCGGTTCGCCGCTGCCGGAAAGCAGTTCCCGGAAATACGGGTCGCCGTGAGGACTGGCGATACACCGCCCTCGGCGCGCGCACGAATGCTTCGGAAATCGCCTCACATCCTGATCACGACGCCGGAATCGCTCAACATAATGCTGACGACACTCAGGGGTCGCGGGATGTTCAGCAGCACGCGCGCGGTGATCGTCGACGAGATACACGCGATTGCGGGAACGAAGCGAGGGTCGCATCTGGCTCTTACCCTGGAAAGACTTGAAGCGTTGGTGGAAACCTCTCCACAGAGAATTGGTCTCTCCGCCACGCAGAGGCCGCTCGAAGAAGTAGCGCGATTCCTCGGGGGCTGCGATGACAACGCCGGCGAAACACCCCGATTCCGACCGGTTACGATAGTCGATTGTGGAATGACGAAGGAGATGGTGATCTCGGTCGAATCGCCCGTTGCTGACCTCGGAAATGTTGGAGGGGGCATCTGGCCAGCGGTCGCACCGCTGGTGCTGCGACACATTCGAGCCTCCAGCACGACGTTGGTGTTCGTAAACAACAGAGCACAGGCCGAGAAGATCGCCGCGCGGGTCAATACGCTGGCAGAAGAGGAGATCGCTCTCCCTTATCACGGATCACTCGCGAGAGAACGGCGTTTTTCGCTCGAAGAGCGCCTCAAGGCCGGGTCTCTCCGCGCGCTCATCACTACGAGCTCCCTCGAACTGGGAATCGATATTGGCTCCGTAGACCTGGTGATCCAGCTACAGTCGCCAAAGCGTGTCGCTTCGGCGCTCCAACGAATCGGACGCGCGGGACATACGCTGGGCGTAGCGAGCCGCGGAATCCTGGTGCCGACTTTCCGCGATGATGCAGTGGAGATTGCGGCAATCGTCGCCGCCATGCGGAAGGGGGAAGTAGAGCCCACTCATGTAGTGCAGAATGCGCTCGATGTGCTGGCGCAAGTGATCGTTGCGGCCGTATCGGTCGACGACTGGCGAAGCGAAGACCTGTTCAGCCTCGTGCGCCGATCGTACCCATACCATCAGCTCACGCGAACCGCATTCGACGAAGTGGTGGCGATGTTGTCAGGAAAGTATCCATCCGATATCGCGGCGGAACTCGAGCCGAGAATCACATGGGATCGCGTGAACGACAGGTTGACGGGCTCCCGGGCGGCGCGCATGACGGCTGTCATCTCGGGCGGGACTATTCCCGATCGCGGGTTATACACCGTCAACCTGCCAGACCGAACGCGTTTGGGCGAGCTGGACGAGGAATTCGTGCACGAATCGAGAATTGGAGATGTGTTTCAGCTCGGCTCCTCCACCTGGAGGATCGCGGCGATCGAGCACGACCGCGTGGTGGTAACGCCCGCGCCTGGCACGCCCGCGCGGATGCCGTTCTGGCACGGGGAGTACATGGCGCGATCGCTGATGCTCAGTCATCGAGTCGGTGCGCTTCGTCGCGAGCTGGCTGAAGCGCCTGACGAAAAAGATCTTGCGGACCGATATGGCTGCGACGCGGCGACGGCGAACTCGCTGGTGAAATACATCGCGTCTCAACGGGCGGCTACGGGCATCGTGCCCGACGACAAGAATATCGTCATCGAGCAGTTCAGAGATGAAACCGGCGCGGTGCGCATTGTGATTCACGCCGCGTTCGGCGGCAGGATCAACGCCCCCTGGGGAATGGCTCTCGCTCAGCGCGTGAGGGAGTCCATCAACAACACCGATCTTCAGGTCCAGACGACGGACGACGGAATCATGTTGCGCCTCCCCGATCTGGGAATGACGACGCCCATCCAGGCGCTGCTCGGGCTTTCCGGTGCGGAAGCGGAGCAACTCGTTCTGGAAGAAATCGGATCTACGTCGCTCTTCGGCGCGCGATTCAGGATGAATGCGGCGAGGGCGCTGCTGCTGCCACGCGGGAATCCCCGGCGCAGAATGCCGCTCTGGCTGCAACGATTGAAGTCGCTCGATTTGCTGCAAACGGTGAGACAGTTCCCGAGCTTTCCGATTCTCGTCGAGACGTACCGCGAAGTATTGCAGGATGCTTTCGATATGGATGGTCTCAAGTCGACGCTCGCCGACATTGCCGCGGGCAATATCCGCATTCACAGCGTCCATACTGACGTTCCATCCCCATTCGCCGCGAGTCTGCAATTCGGATTCGTAATGGACTGGCTTTACGGCGACGACACGCCACGCGCGGAACAGAGAGCTGCCCTTCTGTCGCTCGATCGCGCACTCCTCGACGAAGTCATGGGTGGAGAGGGGAGCGATGACATAACACAGGAAGCGATCGAGCAGACGCTAGCAGAAAGACGAGGCACGGCGGCAGGAAGGCGAGCACGGACAGATGACGAGCTCGCGCATTTACTCGACAGAGCCGGCGATCTGAGCGGCGAAGATATCAGATCTCGCGTTGCAACTCTCGAAGAAGGCGCACGGGGAAATCCTTTCACGGAGCTTCTTGCAAGCCGTCGCGTAGTCGGAATCGAGCTGGGAGCCGAAGGGGCGCGCGAGTGGCGCTTCATTCTTGCCGAGACCTATCCGAGATACGTGTCGGCGTTCGGCGGGGAGGAGCTGGCTCACGTGCGGCAAGGCGTGGAATTGGTCGAACAAGATGCCGCGGCGGCGATTCCCGATTTACTCCTACGCCCTTCGATCAATGCGTCAGTCGCGCGGCGGGAGATTCTCGCGCGCTTTCTGACACAATCCGGACCTGTGACAGCGCAGGAGATTCGCGACCGCTATGGATGGTCACTTGAGTGGATCGAGTCTCGTCTCACCGAATGGGAGAGAACGGGGAAGGTCATTCGCGGAAAATTCCGTCGCGAGATACGAGACATCGAATGGTGCTCGCGACGAGTGGTCGAGATCGGACGCAGGCGGGCGCTCGCCGCCCTTCGCAAACAGATCGAAGCGGTTGAGCTTCCGCAGTTTTCGGCCTTCATGCAGCGATGGCAGCATCTCGACGAACGCGACCGCCTTGAAGGAGAGGCGGGCACCGCCACGGCGGTCCGACAACTATATGGTATAGCGCGTCCACCCGCTGCCTGGGACCGGGACTATCTGCGAGCCAGGGTTAAAGGATACGACCCTCAGACGCTGTCGCAGTTCAGCGCGACCGGTGAGCCCGTCTGGGTAGGAGAGGGCAACTACGATCCCGAGTCCGGCGCGATACCACTCGGCCGGGTGCGTTTCTTCGAGCGAGGTACTGGCGCGATCTGGCTGCCCGATCAAGAGCAGTCGCTGCTCAGCGAAACCGCGGAAACAGTGCGGGTGATGATCACGGAGGAGGGCGCGTCATTCATCGGCGACATACAGGCCACAACCGGGCTCACGATGCTGGCTGTTCGTGAAGCGCTCCGCGAGCTGGTAGCATGGGGCCTGGTTACGAACGATACGGTGGAGGCTCTTCGTGAAGTCGGCCGCTGGAAACCGATGGTACCGCGCACGGGTCCTGATCCAACCAACTGGCTTCCTGCCGACTACACGCCATCTCCCAATCGCAGAATAGTTCAACGGCGTCCCAGCCTGCGCCGACTTCCCAGATG